>QHPW01000256.1 GCA_003219675.1 Verrucomicrobiota bacterium | reverse complement strand
GACGCGTTGTTTCTTCGCCCCTAACTCCGCAAGTTGCTTCGCTTCCGACGAAACCAGAGTCATCGGCTTCTCGACGAACACGTCTTTGCCGTCGTCAAGAAACCCGCGGCACAGATCAAAGTGCGTTTGGGCGGGCGTCACGATCACGGCCGCATCCACCTTGGCCGCGAAATCCTCGAAGCGCGTCGAAAGCCGCGATTCGGCAATGCCGAGTTTGCGCGCCGCTTCGAGTTGTTTGGGCCGAACCTCGGAAACAAAGAGCTCCACCGGCAAGGAATGCAAGACCCTGAGATGGTTGACGCCCCAGCGGCCCAACCCCAGCAGCAGAATCTTGGTACTGTGAGTCATCGCGGTTCAATCCGGAACCCATGGCTGCCCGGCGGCGCGCGGCGCGACATAGCCGGAGTTTGTTCCATTGCCAGGCCAATCGTCATGAAAACCGATGCTCTAATCCACGAAAACGCTCGCTCGCACAAGCGAAAAGCAGCCACGCCCCGAGTCGTTACCGCTGATCTCAGGCGGGATGGCTCAATGATTGGAGAACAATTCCTGCGTCACTTGTTGGAAGTGATTCAAACTGCCGGAGAATCCCACCACCAGCACGCGTTTGTTTTCCGAGAGCAGTTGGACCAACGCGTGTTCATCCGGCAGCACCAGGCCGCCAAAGCGCTCGCGGTTGCCGGGAAATTCAAAGGGCACCTGGTCGAAAGGCATGCCGCCGAGATACGGCCGCCGGGTCACCGAGAGGACAGGATGCGCGTAAAAGGGCAGCCCTTGTGGCAGCCTGCCCCAGCAGACCAGCGTGTCGCCCGGGCGCCAGGACTCTCGCAATGCAAGCCCCAACGGTTTAATCGTTTGATTGCTTTTGAGGCTGGTTTCCAGCAACGGCATGCCGGCGGCCATAAACTGGAGACTCAGCAACGCAAGGACAACACCGAACGCAGCGCATTGGCTCCGGGAAAATCGTCTCCCGCGCCAGCCCAAAAGAGCAAGTGCCACCGCAGCGACTGCCACCTGCAATTTCAGGCTCGCCGGCTCAGCGACGTGAAAAATGGAGGGCACGAGAACCGGAATGACAACCATCAAGACCAGCGGACTCATCATGCAAAGGCGCCATGTCCAGCCGGGCGGCTGAGTCGCGTTGGAACCCGCCCCGGTCCCGAAAAAGCGCAGAGCCACCATCACCGACAACGCCGGGAAAATCGGCAGGATGTACGCCGGCAGCTTGGCTCGCGTGAGCGAAAAGAGACAAAAGGGGAAGACCGCCCAAACACTCAGCACGAGCCAGCCATCCTTCTGAGCGGCGGCAAGGCTCCGCCAGTGCGCCCGGCGCCACAACCAGCAAAGCAGCCACGCCCACGGGAGAAGTCCGATGCCAAGAATGCCGAAAAAATAGAACAGAGAACCGCGCCGATTCCGGATGGTCGTGCCCAGCACGTGCCCCACGGCCTGACCGTAAATCATGAAGTCAGACGCTCCTGGCACACGATGAAAAACCGTTGTGAACCACGGCGCCACGAGAACTGCAAAAAGCGCCAGACCGGCCATCAACCCTCCGGCGAGGGCTTTCCGGCTCTGAACCTCGCGTCCGCGGCAAATCAACAGCGCCGCCAGGCAAACCAGCGGCACGGCCAGAGCGATCGGTCCCTTGGTCAAAAAACCAAGCGCGACTGCGGTCCAGCCTGCCAGATGCCAACCGAAGAAACGTTTTCCATTTCGCTTCGACTCCGGCGCCGCTGCCGCGTGATCCAGTCTTCGCCAGCTCTGCCAGAAAAAATAAACCGCCCACGCGATGAACTGAGCGAGAAAAATATCGGAGGTCAACATCCGGGCCATGACGAAGTAGAGCAGCGAACTTTGGAGAATCAGCGCGCTCCAGAGCCCGACGCGCCGCCCGCCCAACTCGCGACCGAACAGACAGCAGGCCCAGACCCCGCTCAGGCCCGACAACGCGAGCGGCAGCCGGACAGCCCACTCGTTCTCGCCGAACGCCAGGATCGAAACGGCCACCGCCCAGTAGGTCAGCGGCGGCTTGTCAAGATGAGGCACATACCAGAAGTGCGGCACCAGCCAGTCGCCGGTCTCGATCATCTCGCGGGCAATCTCGGCGTAGCGGCCTTCGTCCGGTTCGTTGAGCGAACGGCTGCCGAGCAGGAACAGGAACGTGAACAGGGTCAGCGCGAGCAACCACCACGGTTGTCGCGGCGAGTCCACGTTTGAAGTCATCAGCGGTTTTTGGCAGCGGCCAGGCGACGCCGGCATGGACCGGATGCCGGCAAAGCGATCACGCCTTGCGGACGGCCCGCTTCATCAGCTTTCAGAGAATCGGCCTATTTCGCCGGCTTGTCCCCCTCGGACTGGACGGAATGGGCCCAAACGCCCACGCGTCTGGCTTTAGCCTCGTCCTCCAACTGGCGCAGTTTCTCGAGGCGTGTTTTGCTCTTTTCTCCCGACGGCCCGTTCACGGCTACGCCCTTTGTCCGGGCCAGTCCTTTGCTCACCAGCATTTCAGCCAGGTCCTTGCCGTTGATCTCGACGATTCCGTAAAACCGGGTCTCCCTGCCGCGCCCTGATGCGCTCGACCAACGCGTCCAGACCACAAAGGGTCCCCGCAAAAGCTCGCGCGCCGTCTCGCGCGCTTCCGCGCCTGCCTTCATGGCTTCGTCGAGCGTCACCCCGAAATACTCGCTTTGTTCCCGCGTGCGTTCGGGGTAGCGAAGGTTGGTTTCCGGCGCATCAACGAAATAGAGACGGACGACGAATTCGTTCGTGCCTGCTTTGACGCGGAAGCTGTCTCCGTCGTTGTAATCTGCCGCGACGTAGGCGCAATCGGTCAACTTGACCCACTCCTTTTTTTCGGACGCCAGTCCAATCGCCGCGACAAAAAGCAGCAAAAACACGGTAAGACTTCGCGGCACCGCGTTGAAGGTGATTATCATATCGTCTCGGACACCGGCGCGAACTCAAAGCGGTCCCAATCCCGGCAACCCGCTTCAGGGTCGCAGAGGCTAGATCAACCTGCAAGCCGTGATTCCTCGCGGTCAACACGGGTACCCTGTGACTCACTGCGCAGTGGTTACTCTGGCTTTTTCGCGGGTGGCCCTGCAAAATCAGGGTCGATCTCTCACGGTCTTGCCTTTGTAAAGCGGGCCGGTGCCGGGATCCGGCTGTTTCTTGATGCTTAAAAGCGAAGCAAGAATGGCGCTGAATATCAGAAAAACCGTGAGGAGCGGAATTCGCCACCCTTGCCGGCGCCGCCTTGTTTCCGGGGCAGCGTCGTTTGTCATAGCGAGCAAGTTATTGCCAAGGTTGACGATAGGTCCATTCGAATTTTAACCGCAAGAGACGCATGCCAGCGTTTGCGATGATGCCGTCCAATCGTTCACAATCCCGATCAGTTGCTATTCCGGCAATGGTTTGCCCCTGGTCTCCGGAGCGAACCAGATCAACAGCATGCCCAGCAGGTAAATCAGCGTGATGACGGCTCCCGCCTGCGCGTAGCTGCCTCCGTAGTGCGAGACGAGCTGCCCCTGCGTCAGTGCGCCGACCGCCGCCAGGATGCGGCCCGAGTTGTAACTCACCCCCTGCCCCGTCGCCCGCACTCGCGTCGGAAACAACTCCGGCAGGTAAAGCGGGAACCATCCGTAGAACGCCGCGGTCACGCCACCCACCAGAAACACCATTCCCAGAAACAGGGTTCCGTATTCGCTCACCCCGCGGAACAGAAATCCGCACAACAGCAACGACAGCAGGCATAGAGCGCAAAAGGCGGGCCGCCGCCCGATTCCGCCGCCGAACATTCCGCCGAGCATGCAGCCGGTCACCGCGCCGAGACCCGACAAAATCTGCGTGTTGGCCTTCGCTTGCGGCATCGCGCCGCCTGTCAACTGGTCGGCCCACAGCGGCAGCCATTGCACAGAACCCCATGTGCCGACGAGCGCAATTGAGGCGAACGCGATGGACAGAAGCGTGTTTTTCACCAGCCCGCTGCTGAAGATTTCCCGCACCGGCCGGGCCGTCCCCTGCTTCGCCGATTCCTTCCAGCGTTCGGATTCGGGCACGAAGAGTTGAATGAGAAACGTCAACAGCGCCGGCGCCGCCCCGGCCAGCATCACCCAGCGCCAGGAGTTTTGCGTCACTTTGAAATAAACTCCCAACACGGCAATCAACACAAACCCGACGTTCGCCGCCGCGCCAATCACCCCGGCGAGCAACGGCCGCCTCTTTGCCGACCAGGTTTCCATCACCAGCGCCACGCCGAGCGACCATTCGCCGCCCATGCCGAACGCGGCGATGAATCGCAACCCGCCCAGATGCCACGGCTCCCTCGCAAAGTAACAAAGACCGGTGAATACCGAGTAAGTCAGAATGCTGAGCGCCATCGAACGCACGCGTCCGATGCGGTCGCCTAACCAGCCAAATGTCAATCCGCCGCACGCCGCACCGACCAGGAACAGCGCTGTAATGCGCCCCATCCAAAGGCCGACGAATTGGTCGCCGCCGACGCCGCCAGCAGACTGCATCATGTCCTGCAGTGCGGGACGGGCCACGAGCGGAAAGATACCCATCTCCAGACCGTCGAACATCCAGCCAAGGAAAGCGGCGATCAGCACGAGCCATTGGCCGCCGGCAACGCTCTTCGGGTTAGCCAGGACGGAGTTAGCTGTGTCGGTTGCTTTCAGGTTCAACCTTTATGGAATGAATGACGAATGACATATGACGAATGACAAAAGAAATTCGAAATCCGAATTCCGAAAACGGATCGGCGCCCGGGAACGGATTCGAATCTTTCGTCATTCTTTCGGGTTTCGGGATTCGGGTTTCGTCATTTCCGCGTCAGTCGGCCCGGAGATTACCTTCCGTTCCCCTGCGCCAATTCTCGTCCGTGCGCCACCGCGTGTCGCCAATGTTCCTCAGCCGCGGCCTGTTTATTGACGAACGGTTTGCCACCCATTTCGACATAGACTTTTTCCACCTGGCCGGCGAGGCCGTTGCCGACATAACGCGCGATTCGCTCATTTTTTGCCAATTCTACTTTAATCTTGTCCACCGCCGCATTCACGTCCTCAGGCTTTTTGCGCGCGTATTTTTGGACCTGCTTCCGCAGTTCCATGAAGAACGTCTGCTGGTCATCCAAAGTTTCGCCCGCCCCGATCGGGCCGTGTCCGGGGCAAACGGTTTTCGCGCCGAGCTTCTTCGCCGCTTCCAGCGTCTTGACCCATTCGCCGGTGTCGCCGTCGGCGAGGTAGTTGTAAGGACCGTTCACGCAAGCGTCGCCCGTGAACAGAATTCTTTCCTTGGGCAGCCAGGCGAATCCGTCGCCATGCGTGTGCGCGACGCCCAAGTAGAGCAGTTCGACCCGACGCCTGCCGTCGTCGAAAATCATTTCCTTCGGAAACAACAACGACGGCGGTTTCAGCTTGCTGGTCGCAACATCGGGCCGGCTTTTGGCCGTGTCCTCCCACCTCCCCGGTTTGCCGCCGTAGTAGCCGGTCTCGTATCTTTTCATCTCCTCGAGGACGCCTGTATGCGCGACCGGGACGGCGCCCT
>QHPW01000254.1 GCA_003219675.1 Verrucomicrobiota bacterium | reverse complement strand
CGGTGGGCACATCTTGACACCGCCCCCGACTCGACTGGCACCGCGGAGCGCCGATCTCCGATCCGGCGCGTTTCAGGGTGCTTTTGAATAAGTTTTCACGCAAAAGGTGTGAAAATCACGCATCCCCGGTTAATCCGATGCGGTGCGCAGACGATTCAAGGCGGCGCGAAGCCAACCTTTACCGCGTCGTTGACATCCAGCCGGGCATCTCTTACCAAGGCGGCATGAAACTCATTCGCTCTCTTCTGGTTGTTTCAACTTTGATTGGGGGATTGAATCCCCTTCGCGCCGCTGACGCCCCTGCCACGTTCAAAGTCAGCGAGTTCACTTTCACCCGGCAGGCGAATTGGGAATGGGTGGAGAGCACTTCCCAAATGCGCAAAGCCGAACTCAAGGTCGTGGACGCCGCGACGAATGCGAAGGCGGAAGTGGTCTTCTATCATTTCGGGCCGGGAAGCGCCGGAGGCGCGCAGGCAAACGTGGATCGTTGGCTGGGCCAGTTCGAGGAGCCACGCGAAAAAATCAACGCGAAGACCGAAGAGGTCACCGTCGGCAAACACACCGTGACTTACGTGTCGGCGCAAGGCACCTACAAAAGCGGCATGCCCGGCGGCCCGCAGACGCCCATGCCGAATTACGCGCTGCTGGGCGCCATCATCGCGGCGGAGCAGGGGAGCGTCTTTGTGAAGATGACTGGACCAAAAGACCTGACGAAGTCCGTAACGGCGGATTTCAGGAAGATGATCGAGAGCGCACTGAAGTGATTAAACCACGCCTTCACGGCGCCAGCTCGCCGAACTCGCAACTGTAAGTCTTGCCGCACCGGGTGCAGATGGCGTCGATGATGTCGAGGTCGGGCGACCACGAATAAACCTGGCCGCAGCCGGGACACTTGACGATGTAGCCCTTTTTGCTCTTGCGATACTCCTCCAGAGCATCCTGCACCGGAGTGTTCAGGTCCCGAGCTTCCAATACCGTCAGCGCGCGTGTGTCAAACGTTCCTCCGGCAGCCAGCCGCGACGCCTGCGCGTTGATGACCGCTTCGAAACAATTCCTCACCACGCGCGCGTTGCCGAAATTCTCTCCGCGCTCCTTGCGCAGATAATTGAAGTGGTGCAAAACTTTTTCCTTCAACTCCGGCGTCAAGCTCAGCCCGTTCTTCCGGCACATCAAGGCGAAAATCCGGCAGAGCTCCTGCGCGGTGTAGTCGGGGAATTCGATGAAACGGTTGAAACGCGATTGCAGGCCCGGATTCGATCGGATGAATCGGTCCATTTCCTCGGGATAACCGGCAACAATGACGATCAGCCGGTCGCGTTCGTCCTCCATCCGTTTCAGCAAAGTCTCAATCGCTTCCTGGCCGTAGTCCTCGTGCTCCTTGACCAGGCTGTACGCTTCGTCAATGAACAGAATCCCGTCCAGCGCCGAGTCAATGACCGCATTGGTCCGCGGCGCGGTCTGACCGACGTATTCGCCCACCAGCGCCGCGCGGTCGCATTCAATCAAGTGGCCCTTTTTTAAGACACCCAGCGACTTGTAAATGCGCCCCATCAGCCGGGCGACGGTCGTTTTGCCGGTGCCCGGATGGCCGGTGTAAACCGAATGGTAGCTCGTCGGAATCGGTTTCAGGCCCTGGGCGATGCGCAGTTGCTGGATGCGGGCGAAGTTCGCCGTCTCCTTGACTTTGTCTTTTACGGTCGCGATGCCGACGAGTTCATCGAGTTCCTGCAGCACCTGTTCGAGTTTTTCCTCCGCAACGGCCCGCGACTGGCCCGCCGAAGTGGCATCGTAATCCTCGCAAATGACGGAAATCTGCCGCAGCAGATACTGGATGAAGCGGTTTTCCTTCGAGGACATGTCGCCGTCCAGGTTGGCAAACGCCTGACAAACCTCCTGCGTCAGAAACTGGTAGTAAAAAATCAGCAAGGGCGGCAGTTCGAGCCGGTTGATGACCCGCACCATTTCCGCGAACGATCGGTCCAGCCCTTCCTTGACGCTCTCGGCCGCGTCATGGAGTTTCGAGATTTTTTCCTTCGAGTTGTCCAGATACTCGGTGATCGCGTCGCGCAGGTGCAATCCGGTCTGTTGAACGTAACCGCGGTTCAACGCCTGCAGCCGGTCGCGGTGCGGCATGAGAAACAAGCCCACAAAACCGTTGACCATCTCCTCGCATCGGTTGCTGTAAAGGCAGGCCATCCAGAACTGCGCCGAGGCGTCGGTGGCCAGCGAGAATTCGGCTCGAGGGAAGAAGACAGACCAGGCGCCGCCGACGATTTCGCGGAAGGAATCAAACAACGATTCGAGCAAATCCACCGTGCCGCGCGCGGTTCTCTCGTAGGACAGTTGCGGCGGCGTGAGCACTTCCAGATACTCGGACATGAGTTTGGCGCTGAACAACGCCCGCGCCAGTTGTTCGACGGATTTCTTGTCGCAGTCCGTAACCTGGGCCACTTCCGGAATGCGCCTGCCGAGTTCCTTGAACGAGGTGAGGTACTGGTTGTCCGCGGCGATGATCTCCGACGCTTGCTCGTTGGTAATGACCCCGAGGTTTTGGAACTGCCCGACGATATCGAGTGTGGGCTGTTTGTTGAAGGAGGACAGCGCGGCGTTGTCGAGCGGCTGGGTCCGGCGACTTTGCGGGTCGCCCATGATGGAAGCGAGCAGACCGCCCGGCACCAGCGGATGAGTCGAAGAATCTGTAACAAGACTGTTCATTCGGCTTCAACCGGGCGTTTCTCTTCCTCGCGTCAAGACCGCTATTGCCCTTGGCGTCATGGGTGAATCCTGCGCTACACGCCTGCATCGCATAACACGGCACTTTACGCGGGGACTCGTTTGAAAGCGACGAAAAATTGCCACGCTCTTTCTCTGAACTTACGCGTGTGAGCGCGGGCAATCCGTCTCGGCAACCGCGCAACATGAGTCTTGTCGCTTGAACGCGTCCGACCTCTTTGATGCTCAGGACCGGGTCGTCGCACTTCCGACGGCCTCATCCTTTAGCCGGAACGATTCAGTTCCCTTTCGGGGAGCACACGCGCCCACGCGTGTTCCGACTCCCGACCGGCGCCCCCGCCGGTGGGGTCCCGCGCGTTTGAATGAACCCAACTGCACGAATTGTTTGTGACCCGCAAAGTGGCGGGCGGGAGCACCCGCCACAACACCCGAGGCGGGTGCGCTCCCATCCCATTGAATCGTTCCGGGTTAGCCGCTCAATGATTTGGATTGTCACTTATCACTGTCATTTCTGACTTGACCGGCGACCATCGGTCGAGTAGCCCTGAGGCATGCGCCGCCCAGACAACCTTGCGTTCACGCTCATCGAGCTTCTGGTTGTCATCGCCATCATCGCTATCCTGGCCGGGCTGCTTTTGCCTGCGCTGGCCCGCTCGAAAGTCAAGGCCCAGGCCATCAAGTGCGTCTCCAATCAGAAGCAGCAATACCTGGGCTACCACATGTACGCGGACGACAACGCGGACCGGTTCCCGGTGCACGCCGATTGGGCGACTGTCGGCGGATTCGTGCGCACCAATGTCAAAACAAAACCTATCATCCACGACACCCAGGGAGAAACCAACCGTCCGCTGAACATCTACGTGAGCGCCGCAGAGGCCTTCCATTGCCCTTCCGACAAGGGGGACAGCTACTGGCCGGCGGAATCGAAGCCCAACTGTTATGCGGCGTGGGGCAACAGTTATCTCGTGATGTGGTCGGTCGATTGGTTTCGGGTCAAGCATATCACCGGAGACAAACTGGCTCTGGCGGGCAGCCGGGAAGCGATCCCGATCAAGAGCGGCGAGATCGCGCTGAAGCCATCCACTAAAATCATCCAGGGCGACTGGCCCTGGCACGGCTCGCGCGACGCCGGCGACGGACGTGTAAGCCCAGCCTCGAAGGACAAGAGCGTCTGGCACAACAATCGCGGCAAGCGCGGCTGGAACATGATGTATGGCGACGGACACGTCGCCTTGTTCAATTTCCCGAAGGGCTACGACCCGAGCTGGCTGTCGATGAAGTGGGACATCAACTACGATTGGTGGTGAAGTGCGGCTAGAGGCGTGGTGTTTGTCTTTCACGGGAGGAACATCCATGATCTGCCCTAACCCGGCTGCCTAAGGCATCGGCGCGATGTCTCTGTTCCATGTCGCATGCCACCGTCCCGCCGTGCCCGAGCAGCGTCGCTCGGCGATGAGCGACTCGGGGTGGTTTGAACAGGAGCCAACAGGGAACGGAGCCGGACTTGGTCCTCTGTTTGCTCGGTTGCCTCCTGTTGAATTCGGAGGGCAGGAGTTAGTGCGCATAAAAAACGCGGATTTCTTTTCGTAGGGTTGGAGTATTTCGCGGTTCTCCAGCGCGATGGCCGCTCTCTCGGCAATACGTTTGGAAACCAGCCAATGCTGGTGCCGGTGGCGGGACTTGAACCCGCACTACGTTTCAGGGCTTCAGATTTGTTTATTTCCTAACAAAATGGCACTCTTGAACGGCCTTGACAG
>QHPW01000044.1 GCA_003219675.1 Verrucomicrobiota bacterium | reverse complement strand
CCGCGTCTCTTCGTTCAGCGAGACGCTTTTTTCCGCCAGATATTTCCTGTAGGTTTCGATGTCCTCCTGCAAGTAAGAGAAGTCCTTGTCAGCCGCCACGCGTTCGCTGGAGCGCTTGAGCAGTTCCGGCAGGATCGGTTGAATCAGGTTCAGCTTCTCGTATTTTGCGCTCTGGATTTCGTCCCATGGCAGCGGGTATTCCAGCGAGGCTTCGCCGACTTCGGAATAATTGTTCAATGACGGCAGCACGACGTCCGGAATCACTCCCTTCAACTGGGTGGAGGAACCGCTGGCGCGATAGAACTTGCGAATGGTGACCTTCAACGCGCCCGGGTTGTTGGTGGAATCGCTGAGCCGATGCACGTACGGCTCCAGTTGAATCAGGGACTGCACGGTCCCTTTGCCGTGAGTGGAGGAGTCGCCGACGATGAGCGCGCGCCCGTAGTCCTGCAAGGCGCCGGCGACGATTTCCGAAGCCGAAGCGCTGAACCGGCTGGTCAGCACCACCAACGGCCCCTCATAAAGCACCGACGGGTCCGTGTCCTCGTCCTTGATGATATTGCCGTCCGCGTCTTTCACCTGAACGATGGGGCCTTCCTTGATGAACAGGCCGGTGAGGTTGATGGCTTCCTCCAGCGAACCACCGCCGTTGTGGCGCAGATCGAGAATGACGCCGGCGACTTTTTCCTCCTTCAGCTTTTTCAGCAACCTGCCGACGTCTTCGGTCGTACTTTTGTGCGGGGCTTTTCCATTCCCGTTGGCGACGTCGATGCTGGCATAAAACGACGGCAGATCAATGATCCCGAGCCGCGTTGCCGCCGCATCCTTGCCGGGCACTTCGAGCACTTTGGCCTTGGCTTCTTCGTCTTCGAGTTTGATTTCGTCCCGGACAAGTTTCACTTCGGCTCGGGCCGAAGGGTCCGGAGCGTCCGCGGGGATGACGGTCAGGCGGACTTCGGTACCCTTGGGTCCGCGAATCATGTCCACGACCTTGCTCAACTTCATGTCCACGACGTCCACCCGTTCGCCCTCGCCTTGCGCGACGGCCACGATGCGATCGCCCGGCTTGAGTTTTTTGCTGCGCATCGCGGGGCCGGGTTTCAGCTCCTTGATCTTGCAGTAGCCGTCCTCCGATTGCAGCAGCGCGCCGATGCCGAAGAGGGACAGATTCATGGACAGGGCGAAGTTGTCGAGGGTGGACTTGCCGAGATAATCGGAGTGCGGGTCGTAAACGTTCATCAGCGCTGTCAGGTAAAATTGCAATACATCGCCGCCGTCCTCCTCCTGCCAGAAGCGGAGAATCCGCGCGTAACGGCGACTCAGGGTCTTGAGGATTTCGTCGCGCACATTTGCGGGAGCCGCGTTGGGCTCGCCTTTCCCGTCTTTTGCCCCGGGCCTGGCGGAACCGGTCAGCTTCGGCTTTTCGAGATTCAGCTTTTCCTGCAGGTACTCGTAACGCAGGTGCTGACGCCAGAGTTGTTTGGCTTCGTCGAGGTCTTTCGCGACGCGCTGCTCGATTCGTTGCGCAAAGCGTTTGAAGATTTCGCGCGCCGGGCCGGTCTTTCCGGCAACGGTCAGGTCGTCCAGGACGGTGCGATATTGGTCGAACTCTTCCAGGTCGGTCCGCAGGAAGTGCATGTGCAGCCCGTCCAGCGTCTCCAGGTAGCGGTCCAGGAATTTGGAAGAAACCTCGTCATTCAACGGCTGCTTCAAATGCAGATAATGCATCTGGGTCAGAACTTTGGCCGTCAACCGGACGATGGCCCCTTCGTCGGGCACCGCCTCAATCTGCGGCAGACCACGCGACCGGCGCTCGAGCAGGATCAGGTCGTTCAACACAGCCACGGGGTTCGTGGCGCCGGCGCCCGGCGCAACAAGCGATTGCGCATTCCTGCTTAACGACTCGGCGCCGGCCGGACTCTCGGCGGTCCGGGCAGGCGGCTCTGCCGTGAAGGCGACCGCCAGTTTGAAACAAAGCAAACAGATCAGGATTCTCATGTCTGGCGGCCCTTTCTTCTTTGACATGCGTTCACCATACCACAATCCGGCTGAAAGACAGCCTAACTTTTGGCCCTGGCCACGCGTTGATCACCCACCGAAATTTCGCGACTGGCCTCGGGTCGGCTGTTCCTCCTTTGACCGCCGGCGTCCGGTTTCATTTCAACAAATTTTCCTGCTCCACCGCGTTGAAACCACGGCCCCATCGGACCCGCTTCCGCCGGCATCGGTCGCGAGCCTGGCAGGTTGTCCTTCAGATTCAGTCTTGATTTTCAGGCGAAAATAAACGACTGGAATCATGACTTGAGAACCCCTTTGCACAGTTCATTCGCCTGCGGGGCGTTCGGCCCATTTTGCGGGCTCATCGCGGTGTTGATGTCTCCCCTGCCGGCCCGCTGCGACGAAGCGCCGGCAGTCAAGGTCTCCTTCCGCAACGACGTGATGGCGGTGCTTTCCAAGGCGGGTTGCAACGCCGGCCAGTGCCACGGCAACGCCAACGGAAAGGCCGGTTTCAAGCTCTCCCTGCGCGGCGAAGACCCGGAATGGGATTACAACACGCTGACGCGCGACATGTTCGGCCGCCGCGCCAATCCCGAAGACCCCGGCCAAAGCCTCATCCTGCTCAAGCCCACCACGCAAATGGCCCACGAAGGCGGCCAGCGGTTCAAAACGGACTCCGAAGAATACAAATTCCTCTTTGAATGGATCACCAAAGGCATGCCCAACGACTCGCAGAATGCGCCGACGCCGGAACGGCTCGAAGTTTCGCCGACCGACGAAATTCTGTTCGAGCCGAAGAATGAAATCCAACTGCACGCCCGCGTCGTTTTTTCAGACGGCTCCAGCCGCGACGCGACACGGATGGCGGTGTATGAAACCGCCAACGGGCTTGTCAACGTCACCCACGACGGACTCGTTCAACGCCAGAACAGCGGCGAAACGACTGTGCTCGTCCGTTATCTTCACCTGCAAGCGCCCGTGCGACTCGCGTTTGTGCCCGCGCGCTCCGGCTTCGTCTGGAAAAATCCGCCGGCCAACAACGACATCGACGAACGCATCTTTGCGAAGCTCCGCGCGTTGCGCATCAACATGTCGGACCTGTGCACCGACAGCGAATTCATCCGGCGGGCCTATCTGGATTTGCTCGGTATTTTGCCGAGTGCCGAGGAGGCCCGTGCGTTCGTGAACGATGAGGTCGCAGCCGCCGACGTGAGGGGGCTCATTCTTCAAAATCCGAAATCCGAAATCCGAAATCCGAAATTGGCCAGCGCCTCCTTACGTCGGCGGCTACAGCGGCGCGCGCGGTTGATCGATCAATTGCTCGAACGGCCGGAGTTTGCCGATTTCTGGGCGTTGAAGTGGTCGGACATCCTCCGCAACGAAGAAAAGGTTTTGGACCGAAAAGGCATTCAGCTCTACCACGACTGGATTCGCCAGAGCCTGAGCGAGCACAAGCCGGTGGACCGGTTCGTGCGCGAGCTGCTCTCCGCTCGGGGCAGCACGTATCTGAATCCGCCCGCGAACTATTACCGCGCCAACCGCGACGCCGTCACCCGCGCCGAGGCCACCGCGCAGCTTTTCCTCGGCGCGCGCCTCCAGTGCGCGAAATGCCATAACCATCCCTTCGAGGGCCGACGTGTTCAGCCGCCTCCAATACAAGGTGCTCCAGAACAATCGGCGCGATGGACTCGATACTCATGAGTTCAATGGTGAACAAATCATTTACCTCGCCCGCAACGGCGGCATCACCAATCCCCGCACGGGCAAACCGGCAAAGTCCCGCTTCCTGGGCGAACCGGGCCCGACCCCGGCGGCGAATCCCGAATCCAGAATTTCGAATCCCGAATCCGACGTTGACGAACTGGAAGCGCTTGGCGAATGGATTACGCGGCAGCCTCTGTTCGCCCGGTCGCAGGCCAACTGGGTCTGGTTCCAGCTCATGGGCCGGGGCATCGTGGATCCCATCGACGACTTTCGCCCCACCAACCCGCCAAGTCATCCCAGGCTGCTCGATGAACTGGCGCGGGACTTTGCGGCTCACAAGTTCGACCTGCGCCATTTGATCCGCACCATCATGAACTCGCGGACCTACCAGTCATCTGCCGAGCCGAACGACACCAATCAGGAGGACGAGATCAACTTCTCGCATGCGCTGCCCCGGCGCCTTTCCGCCGAGCAGTTATTCGATGCACAACATCAGGTGCTGGGCGTGGCGGCGACGTTCAACGACTTTCCATCCGGTCTGCGCGCGGCTCAACTGCCCGGAGGCAGTCCCGTCCGCCGCAACGATCTGAAGAACGCCGGCGCGGAGAAGTTCCTCGCGATGTTTGGCAAACCGGCCCGGCTGCTCGCCTGCGAATGTGAACGTTCATCGGAAACCACTCTGGGCCAGACGTTCCAGTTGATCAGCAGCCCGGCCGTCAACGAATGGCTCACCAACCCGACCAATCGTCTTGCGTCGATGCTGGCCTCCGGCAAATCGGACGCCGGCATCGTGGATGGGCTCTATTGGACGGCGCTGAGCCGCGCGCCGACACCGAAGGAACTTGCTGAAGCGACCCGACTGCTTGGCGATGCAAAAGACAAGCGGCCGGCGCTCGAGGACGTCGCCTGGGCGCTGCTCAACGCGAAGGAGTTTGTGTTGCGCAAATGAAGGCTACATTTCGGTTCATGACTCCTTTCGCTTTTGCGCACGCATGGGGACTATGAACTGACCCGGACAAATTCGTGTTGCATATGCAACATAGATTGTCCATCCCCTAGCGAGGTGTTTTGGCGGTCCGACTTTTTCGGGTTCGCGGCCGCGACGATGCGACTCGGCCCGATCCATGGAAATGCGACCAATGCGTGAGAGAGACGAGTTTTTATCGGTTGAGATTGGTCCGGTTTGTGGTAGATAAACTCGAACCATGGGCATGACCTGTTCAGATTCATCCTTTGCCTGTTGCAGCTTTCATGAGACGCGCCTGACGCGCCGGCACATGCTCAAGGTCGGCGGACTGGGGGTGCTCGGTTTGACGCTGCCGGGGCTGCTGCGCGCGGAAGCCTTGACCAAAGGCAAAGGACCCAGGCCGCGGGCGAAGTCAGTTGTTTTCCTGTTCCAATGGGGCGGGCCGAGCCATATCGACATGTTCGACATGAAACCGGACGCGCCGGAACAAATCCGCGGGCCGCACAAGCCGATTTCATCGAACGCCGACGGCATCCAGGTGAGCGAGCACCTGCCGCGCGTCGCCAAAATCATGGACAAGGTGACGCTCATCCGGTCGATGCACCACTCCATGAAGAACCACAACTCGGCCGGATATTACGCGTTGTCCGGGCATGAACCGCCCTCCGACGATCAGCGGCTGCGCGATTCACTCTCGCTTTATCCCGCCTACGGTTCCGTGGTGGACAGGCTCGCGCCGGTGGGCGGCGAAACGCCAGTTTTCTCGGCAAAGTGCACGACCCGCTCTTCGTGCCACTCGATCCGAACAGCCCGAATTTCAGCCTGCCCGAGTTGAGCCTGCCGGCGAACCTTTCCTACGAGCGCGTAAGCCAGCGCCGCGAATTGCAGAAAATGATCGACGCCCAGGCGCGGATGATGGACTACTCCGCGGCCGCCAAAGGTCTGGACGCGTATTACGAAAAGGCATTGGCGATGTTGGCGTCGCCGAAACTGCGCGAGGCGTTCAACCTCTCGGCCGAGCCGGACAAGGTCCGCGAAGCCTACGGTCGCACGACCTACGGGCAAGGATGCCTGCTCGCGCGCCGGCTGGTCGAGGCGGGCGTCAAATTTGTGACGGTATATTTCGCGTCGAACATCGGCGGGCAGAGCACAACCGAGGGCGGCTGGGACACGCACGGGTTCAATAACACCCGGATGTTTCCGATCATCGAGAAGTACCACCTGCCAATCACCGAGCAGACGCTTCCGACATTCCTGCATGATCTCGACGACCGCGGGTTGCTCCAGGACACCCTGGTGGTCTGGATGGGCGAGTTCGGTCGCACGCCGAAAATCAACGAAAACGCCAGCCGCGATCACTGGCCGCAATGCTACACCACCTTACTGGCCGGGGGCGGCGTGAAACACGGGTTCGTTTACGGCGCGTCGGACAAAAACGGGATGTCTCCGGCGGAAAATCCCGTCCGGCCGGACGACCTCGCGGCGACGATTTTTTATCTGCTTGGCATCGATCCGCACACCGAAGTGCGCGCCGTGGGCAACCGGCCTGTACTGATCTCCGAGGGCAAGCCGGTCATGGATGTCCTGGCCTAGCCGCCTCCGTCCATTTCCTGCTCGAATTCGTCCTGGCAGTATCGTCCGGGCATGAGCCTCATGTGGATAATAAAGATCATGGAGCGTTTGAAGAGCTTCCCCGGACAGCCAAGGCGCGCATTTAAACTGAATTTCTTTGCGCGTTTCGCGTCTTTGGACGAAAACTGTCTCAACCCGTGACCGTTCGACTCCTGAATGCGCTGATGATGGCAATTTGGATTTGCCACGCCATTGCCCAAAACCCTTCATTGAACGACGCCGTCCCGTCCGCCGTTGCACCCGGCAAGACAACTACCGTCGCCTTCTTCGGTGAAGATCTGAAAGGCGCAACGGAACTGTGGACCAGCTTCCCGGCGAAGGTCACCGGCGTTTCATCCGATGATACGAACCGCACCGAGCGCGGCAAAGTCGCATTCCAGATTTCAGTTCCGAAAGATGTTCCGGTCGGCGTCAGCGCAGTGCAATTGGCGGCGACGAACGGCGTCTCCGACCTGCACTTGTTCATGATTGACGACCTGCCGAACGTGACAAAAAGCGGGACCCACAAAACCATTGCCTCGGCGCAGGAATTGAAACTGCCGGTGGCGGTGGATGGCAACTGTGAGGAAACGAGTTTTGATTACTACGCCTTCCGAGCCAAGAAAGGCCAGCGCGTGTCGGTCGAGGTCGTCGCGAATCGTCTGGGCTCGCCGCTCGATCCGGTCGTGCGGCTGCTCGACGCGGCCGGCAAGGAACTGGTTTACTGCGACGACGATCCCGCGGTCGGTTCCGATGCGCGCTTCAGTTTCACCGCACCGCGGACCGGGCGATACTTCATCGAGTTGCGCGACGTCGGCTATCAAGGCGGATCCAAGTACCGCTACCGATTGCGCGCCGGAAACTTCCCGCTGGTCGGAGCGCCGTTCCCGCCCGGCGCGCGGCAGGGCACAGAAACCAAAGTCATGTTCGTCGGTCGCAACGTGGAAGGCGTTCGTCCGGTCCACGTGCGCGTGCCGGACAACGCGGCGCGAGTGCCGCTGAGCGTGAAATTTCGCGCCGGCCAGGGCTCCGGTTTTGTCGCACTCGCGGCCGGAAAATTCCCCGAGTTGATGGAAGTCGAACCGGATGACGCGCCGGAAACGGCGACCAAGGTTCTCGTTCCCTGCGTTGTCAACGGGCGCTTTGCCAAACCGAAGGACCGCGACTGGTTCGAATTCTCCGCCGCCATGGACCAGCGCCTGATTTTCTCCGGCAGGACCCGCAGCCTCGGTTCACCGTGTGATTTGTTCATGCGCCTCTTCAGCGCCGAGGGCAAGCCACTGGCCGAGGCCGACATCTCAGGCGCGAATGAAGGCACGCTGACGAACAAGTTCAACCAGGCCGGCACATATCGTTTGCTCGTGGAAGAACTGAATCGCGGCGGAGAACCTGATTTTGTCTATCGTATCGAAATCGGATTGTTCCGGCCCGGCTTCACGCTCAGCCTGGAGACGAACCGGGTCGTCGCCGCGAGCAACGGCAGTTTTGAAATCAAAGTCACCGCAGCCCGGCGCGAATACGAGGCTCCCATAACGCTCTCGCTCGTCGGGCTCGACGACGATTTCGCTCTGGAGAACAACGTGATCGCGGAGAAGAAGAACGAGACGACGCTCAAAGTGAAGCTGCCGGCGCGCGTCGAAGCGGGACAACTGTTTCACTTCACCATCGCCGGCAAGGCCGGAGCGGGTGATGCGGATTATGAAACCACCGCGAGCACGATGCCCGCGTTGAAGAAATCGTTTCCGCTGCTGCGATATCCGCCCGCGGAACTGGACGGATTGATTGCGCTGGGAATCAAAGCGACATCGCCCAACGCCAACGACGCAAAAAAGCGCGAATAGGGTCGCGACTTTCAGCCTCAGGGAATGCGCCACCGACGACGCGGCGCAACGAACAGGTCGTTACGGCGCTTCTTTTTTGATTGGCATCTTCCGGGCGATGATTTCGACGAAGTCGGTCAAATCGAGGACCACGCTGCGGATGTCCTCCAGTTGGATGTCTTCGTCCTTCATGAACCCGCCGCCCATTCGAGCGCCGGCAGAGACGCCGCTGCGCCGCGCTTCGAAACGGAAAAGCGTCTTCTCACCATCGGTGCGAGTCGTGCGGTAAGGTTGCAGGGTCTCATGGGAATCATTGCCTGGTCGCGGCCCTTTGTAGCCTGGATCTCCTTGCTGTGCCTGTAGAGAATTGGGGTGGAAACGTCCGAATTTACCGGTTGTGCCTTCGCCTGTCAGTGCTAGATTCACTTCATGTCAACCCAGCCTTTCCCTCACGACGATTGCGAGTGTTGCCGCGAAGTCACTCGCCGAACCTTCCTCAAAACCACCGTGGTCGGCGCCGCCGCCGTCGCCGCCAGTCCGCTGACGTCCCTGGCCGTTTCCCAGGCTGAAAAAGCAACCGCAAAGAAGGCGGCGTCAGAGACGCTCGTCACGACGCTTTTCAAGAGTCTCAGCGAGGAACAAAGAAAAGCGATTTGTTTTCCATTCGATCACCCATTGCGCTCCAAAGTGGACAACAACTGGATGATTACGGACAAAAAGATCTCCGCGTTCTACACCAAAGACCAGCAGGCGATGATCCGCGAGATTTTCGCCGGTCTGCACAGCCCTGAATACGCCGAGAAAGTCGTGCAACAGGTCGAACATGACGGCGGCAAGGAAGGGTTTGGCGGCTCTTCCATCGCCCTTTTCGGCCAGCCGGGCAGCGGCAAGTTCGAGTTCGTGCTCGCGGGCCGGCATGTCACGCGCCGTTGCGACGGCGATTCGGTAGAAGGCGCGGCGTTCGGCGGACCGATCTTTTACGGTCACGCTGCGAAAAGTTTTAATGAACCAGCGGACCACCCGGGCAACATTTACTGGTATCAGGCCAAACGCGCGAACGAGGTGTTCAAAATGCTCGACGGCAAACAGCGCGAGCTGGCGCTGCTCGATGAACCGCGCGAGGAAAAAGGCACGGACACCGTCAGGCTCACCGGAAAGACGGATTTGCCGGGCATCCCGGTTTCGGCGCTCGCGCGCGACCAGAAGGAACTCGTGCGCAAAGTCATGGCTGACGTTCTCGCGCCGTTCCGCAAGGCCGACGCGGATGAAGCGCTGAAGCTGGTCGAGAAAAACGGCTTCGATAACCTGCACATGTCGTTTTACAGGAACGAAGATATCGGCCACGACGGCGTGTGGGATATCTGGCAGATCGAAGGCCCGGCCATGGTCTGGTTTTTCCGCGGCGCCTCAACGTTTGAATCAAGCCGGCGGCAGCCGGGCTTCCCCAAAGAATGAAGGGACGCCACCGGGCGTCCCTTCGCTTTACCGTTTCCCAACTTTACCGAATCATGTCGTGTAAAACCATTGGCGTGGCTGCCTCAGATCCGTTCGCCTCTGATGTTCTTCGCGTTTTCCCGGCGATTCCGCCACCAAATCGTCGTGACGATCACTGAGGCCGGTTGGTTTTGATGTAATAGTAGCGCGGCAAAAAAAACTGACAATGTGCGTCTGGATGCACACCCTTCAGGACACGGTGGGCAAACTTGCAGTCCGCGTCATGGCAGCGCTACCATCAGCCCAACGCACGCAACAGGGCACCGATGAAAGCCGCATATATCAAACAAACCGGGCCGCCGGAAAACATCCTCTTCGGCGAGTTGCCGGCGCCGAAACCAGGGCCTTCTCAGTGCCTTGTCAAAGTCAGCGCCGTCGCGGTGAATCCGATCGATATTTAGCCCGCGGTGACGCGCTTCGAACCGGGAGCCCGTGTCTGGGGCAGCAATCAAGGGTTGCTCGGCCGCCAGGGCACGTTCGCCGAATTCTGCGCCATCGACGAATCATGGTTGTACCGGACGCCCGAGGGTGTCAGCGACGAACAGACCGCGGACATCGCGCTGGTCGGCATCACGGCCCGTCTCGGCCTGGCTCGCGAGGCGAAACTGCAGAAAGACGAAACCATTTTTGTCAATGGCGCCAGTGGCGGCGTCGGCTCGACTGTTGTTCAAATGGCCAGGGCCATCGGCGCCCGCGTCATCGCCACCGCCGGCAGCGACAAAAAAGTCGAGCTCTGCCGCAAGCTCGGCGCGGACCAGGTCATCAACTATAAAACGCAGACCGTCGAGGCCGAGCTGAAGAAAATCGCTCCCGCCGGCGTGAACGTCTGGTGGGAAGCGTCGCGCGAGCCGAACTTCGATTGTGCGGTCGGCGCTTTGGCCGCGCGAGGCCGGATGATCGTCATGGCTGGACGCGAGGCGCGTCCGCCTTTTCCGGTCGGGCGCTTCTACGTGAAGGGTTGCTCGCTCCACGGCTTCGTCATGTTCATGGCCGCCCCGGAAGAACAGCGGGACTGCGCCGAGGACATCAACCGCTGGTTGGGCGAAGGAAAATTGAAAGCGAACATCGACCGTACCCTGCCGCTGTCGCAGACCGACGCGGCCCATCGCCTGCAGGAGGAAAGCACTGTCGGCAAGACCGGCGCGTTATCGGGAAAGATTGTCCTGAAGCCTTGACGCGTCATCATCACGCGCGCGCGCTCACGCTCGCGAACGTTTTCCCGCCCGAACCAATCTGTTCGTTGACACGCAAGTCCGCGCCATTACATTCCGCCTGCATGTCAAAGCCGCCCGTCAGCCCGGTCATTCGCCTCCGCGGAGTGCGCCACAATAATCTGAAGAATTTCGACCTCGATCTTCCGCTCCATCAGCTCATCGTGCTCACCGGCTTGAGCGGCTCGGGCAAAAGCTCGCTCGCGTTCGACACGCTTTATGCCGAGGGTCAGCGCCGGTACATCGAGACCTTTTCGCCCTACGCCCGCCAGTTCTTCGATCGCATGGACAAACCGCAGGTGGACGGTATCCAAGGCATCCCGCCTGCCATCGCCGTCGAGCAGCGCAACGCCGTCAAGACCACCCGTTCCACCGTCGGCACCATGACCGAGATTTGCGATTACATGAAAATACTCTGGCCAAGCATCGCGCAGCTTTACTGCCGCCGGTGCGGCCAGGCGGTGCGTAAGGATTCGCCCCAACAGATTTGGGAAGCGATGCTGAACCCGGAACGCGGAATCCGGAACGCGGAACTGTTGGTCACCTTCGACCTGCCGCTGGCCGAAAAGCTCTCGCTCGAGGAATCGCTTGATCTCGTCGCCAAGCAAGGTTATCAACGACTGCTGATTCCATCGGCAGAACCCGCGCTTCGAGCTGACAGCGGTTCGCGACTCGAGCTGCATGAAGCGATTGCGCCGTGGGGCGGCCAGGAAGCGTCTGACATTTCCGCGTCGAAGGTCATCCGCATCGACGAAGCAGTCGAACGGCTGGGCGTACTGAAGCCGCGCTCGCTCACGGTCCTTCAGGATCGAATCAGGGCGTCTGACGCGAACCGCGCCCGTTTCATCGAGGCGTGTGAACAGGCCTATCACTTCGGCAAAGGCAAACTCGCCGTGCGCTTCGGTGAGCCAAAGTCCGATTCAACGATTCAACGATTCAACGTTTCAACGTTTCACTTCAGCAACCGCTTTCACTGCGCCCAATGCGACATCGAATACCGCGAGCCCGCTCCGGCGCTGTTCAGCTTCAACCATCCGCTCGGCGCGTGCCCGACCTGCCGCGGGTTCGGTCGCACGATCTCGATTGACTACAACCGGGCGTTGCCCGACCGCTCGAGAACCCTGGCCGAGGGTGTCGTCAAACCGTGGCGCACCGGCCACGGGGTCGAGTCCCAGCAGGACCTGATGAAGTTCTGCAAAATCCGCAAGGCGCCGACGGATGTGCCGTTCGACCTGCTCTCGAAAGAGTGGCAGGACTGGGTCGTCAACGGCGATCCTGGTTACGGCAGGGACGCCGACCACGAATGGCCGCGCGCCTGGTACGGCGTCAAAGGCTACTTCCGCTGGCTGGAGTCGAAGGCCTACAAAATGCACGTCCGCGTGCTGCTGTCCCGCTACCGTTCCTACACGCCCTGCCTCGATTGTCACGGCAAACGATTCCAGCCGGAAGCGCTGCTTTACAAATTTGCGATTGACGATTTACGATTTACGAGCGCCGAGAGTTCCACCGGAGCCGCGTCAAT
>QHPW01000253.1 GCA_003219675.1 Verrucomicrobiota bacterium | reverse complement strand
GATCCTTTTCTCGCCTGACTCGCGCGGCACGACCCATCGCGCTTTCGAGCGCGTTGGTGTTTTCGGTCCGCCGGGAGGCACGCGCGATTTTGTGGCCATGAAAACGCTGGCGCACGAGCGTCCCTACGCCAACGAACTCATCGGCGCGCACAGCACCGGTCCGGTGACGGGCGGCGCCGATTGGATTTGCACGAAGCCGGACCATTGGTTGTTTGAAGGCACCGGGATGAAGAAGGACGACGGCATTCCAGGACTCGTCGGCTGGGAATGGCACGGCGATCCGGCGTCGATTCCCGGACTCGAAGTCGTCGCCACCGGCCCGACGCAGGACGCGCCGGGCAAACTCAACGGCGGCGTATTCACGGCCACGATTTATCCCGGCCCGAAGGGCAACTTCGTCTTCAACGCGGCGACCTGTTGGTGGGCGGATGGAATGTCCGAACCGCCAGGCTATGTGCGTCCGGCAGCCTACACGACTCCGAAAGGACCGGACCCGCGCGCGCAACAGATCACGGCGAATGTGCTGGAACGGATGAAGCGTGTGAAACCGGCTGTGTAATTTTGGCAACGCCATGCGGTAACGGGGGTGATGCGGAGCGCGACTCTGCGAGTCGCAGCAGGTTGACAGGCGCAGAAGACGTTGAATGGATTTCAACGCGCTGGTCGTATGGACATGCTGCGGGTCACAGACCCGCGGTCCTGACAATCCCAACGGGATCGCGGCGAGTTGAGTTTGAGCCTCTACTCCGAAAACGGGATTGGAGGAAACGCTCGCCCTCACCCCAGCCCTCTCCCCCAGGAGAGAGGGAAGCACGCACAGTTTCCCGGAATTTTCACGCCCTTTGGTTGGAATTGCTTCATGGGAACTCACGTCGGCTGCTACACCGCTTGACACACCCCACCCGTGCTTTTATTTTCCATGCGCGATTCGGGTTGGGAGCGAGTAACCAATAACGATAAGACAGGAGGGTCACGATTGAGGCGATCAACACAACCCCAACTGGGTTGTGGCCCTTCGCCACACGCCCTCCTTCAATCCCAAACATATTTTTCGTCCCATTCGATCTCGTGGTTACGCAACAGCGCACGCAACTCGTCCTGAAAACCGACCTTGCGATGACGCTCCTCCTGGCCGGCGATGTATTGCTTCACTTGGTCGAGATTGGATTGGCTCACGGAGAAATTCGCGTAGTCGCCTTGCCACTCGAACTCGGCGTAATCGCGAGCGCGCTCCTTCAGCCAGAGGTTCGAGACGCGTTTCAATTCCTTCACCCATTCGGCCTGCGTGATGGTGCGCCCGAATCGCGCGAGCAGATGCACGTGGTCTTCCACGCCACCGACGAGGATGGGCGGGCAATCGAGTTGTTTGGAAATGCCGCCGAGATAGGAGTGGAGCGCGTCGCGCGTGGGTTTGTCGCGCAGGAGCGGGCGACGGTCTTTGGTGGAGAAGACGAGATGAATGTAAACAACGGAAAGGGATTGTGGCATGGAGCGAAGATGGCGAAGCCGTGGCCGTTCGCCAATCCCAAAGGCAATGTGTCAGCGCGAACCGTCGTTCAATCCCAAAGGGATTGAGTCCGCCAGCCCAGGGTTGCGCGGAACGCGCTACCCTGGGAAATCGTCGGAAGAAATTCACAACCCCAACGGGGTTGCGTCAAATTCGCACCGATACCGAATGAACGTTGTAGGTCGCAACCCCGCTGGGGTTTTCATTTGCGAACCCTGACCCAAGGTAGCTCGTTCCTAGCAACCTTGGGCTTTGGGACGGAATCCCGTTGGGATTCCCAGAGGCGCGAAGGTGCGCATTTCGGACTTTATCGCCTCACGCCAAAATTCCCTTCACCACTTCGCCGGCAACATCGGTCAAACGATAGTCGCGGCCCTGAAAACGGAAGATCAGGCGCGTGTGGTCGATGCCGAGTTGCTGGAGGAGGGTCGCCTGAAGATCGAACACGTGGACGGGATTTTCGGCGACGTTGTAGCCATAGTCATCGGTCGCGCCGTACGTCACACCCGGTTTGATGCCAGCGCCTGCCATCCAGACCGTGAAGCAGCGCGGATGATGGTCGCGGCCGTAATCGTCCTTGGTGAGTTTGCCTTGCGAGTAATTCGTGCGACCGAATTCACCGCCCCACACCACCAGTGTGTCATCGAGCAGGCCGCGTTGTTTGAGGTCGGTCACGAGCGCGTAACAGGCCTGGTCCACGTCCTTGGCCTGGCGGCGAATGCCGTTGGGCAAATTGCCGTGATGGTCCCAGCCCGGATGATAAAGCTGGATGAAACGGACGTTGCGCTCGGCCATTCGCCGCGCGAGCAAACAATTCGCGGCAAACGTGCCGGGATTTTTCGCTTCGTTGCCGTAGAGCGCGAATGTGCTGTCCGGTTCCTGCGAGACGTCCATGACCTCCGGCACGCTGGTTTGCATCCGGTACGCCATTTCGTATTGGGCGACGCGCGCGTTAATTTCAGGATCGCCGAGGTCCTGGAACTGCAGCGCCTCTAACTCCGCCAGGCGATCCAACATCTTACGGCGGCTCCCGGCGGACACGCCGTCGGGGTTCTGCAGGAACAACACCGGGTCTTTGCCACTGCGGAATTGCACGCCCTGGTGCAGGCTGGGCAGAAAGCCGTTGCCCCAAAGTCGCGCGTAAAGGGGCTGGTCGATGCGGTCTTTGGAAATAAGGAC
>QHPW01000252.1:1010-3433 GCA_003219675.1 Verrucomicrobiota bacterium | reverse complement strand
GGTTCGAGTTCACGAGCGGGGAAACACAGCCGGTCTTTCGCGCGCCCACACTCTCGTCGTCTCCGCGTCGGGCCTGGTGACGATCACCGGCGGAAAATGGACGACTTATCGCAGCATGGGCGAAGAGGCGGTCAACGCGGCGGCGCGCGCGGCCGGCCTTCCGGTCCGGCCGTCACGGACGAAAGATTTGCGCCTGCATGGTTGGTCGGATGCAATTCGCGACGGGTCCGGTTCTCAAGGTTATGGCTCCGACAGCCTGCGTTTGCACGCCTTGATGCAGGAGAGCGCCGAAGCCAACAAGCCATTGCATTCTCACCTGCCCTACCGAGCCGGCGAAGTAGTCTGGGCCGTCCGGGAGGAAATGGCGCGAACCGTCGAAGACGTGCTCGCGCGCCGGACGCGAGCGTTGCTGCTCGATGCGCGAGCGAGCGTGGAGATCTCGGACGCTGTAGCTTCTTTAATCGCCAAAGAACTGGGTCGCGACGAACGATGGGAAAAGGACCAGGTTTCTGCATTTCGGAGTTTGGCCGGCGGTTATCTGCCAAGGCAGGGGACGGTGTAAGTCGCAAAAGAAGCGGTCGTGCAGCGCTGCCTTGAGAGCAATCACAACGATGAACCGAGGCGTTTGTTCGCCAACGCCGGGAACCGAGAAATCAAGCGTGGTGAAGCGAGCGCCGGCGATAAGCCGCGAACCCCAGCAGACTCAAGCCAAAGACCAGCGCGTATTGCCCGGGTTCAGGAACCGGCGTCACCTGCCATCCGCTGTCTTGCAGCCCGGCAAAATCCAGATCGGTGAAGTATTTCCGAGTGCCCACGGTCAGACTGGGGTCCATCGCCGCCTCCTGGAGCGTGGAAGTGCCCGGCAGCGTGCTGGTTAAGCCATTGGCCCAGTGGCCGCCCCCTGAATCGAGCGGCACAGGATTGCCGCCATTGACGGCTTTGGAAGCCGGCCCGGTGAACTGTCCGCCTACGATTTGATTGTTCCACGACGTGGCCGTGCCAATTCCCAGGACGTGTCCGAGTTCGTGCAGGGCGACGGAATAAAAATCGTTTTGGCCGGCGAAAGACTCGGTGCTCGAGGGATCAGGATCAAAATACCAGGCGGCGGTGCTGTTGAAAGAAATGGAGCCGCCCCACGGACCCACATCCGTATTGGGCGCGCCGGCCTGGCCGCGCATGGAGATCGTGTCCAACCAGGACTGCGTTCCCGATGCGGTGAATCCTCCGGCGCCGCCAAGGCCGAGTGTCGAAGCGCCGAGGTTCAGCGAGCCGACGAAGATCACGAGGGTATTGGCCGCAACGGAGAGGTTGTTGACATTTTGCTGCACTTGAGTGGCAGGATTGGAAAACTGGGCGGTCCAGGAATTACCGCCGCCCGGCGCGATGGCTGACAGCGTATCGGCCAGACGGCTTTGCAACGCGCTCCCCGCCGCCTCCAAATCGGTCCGCGCAACGTTGTTGGCTCCGGAGAAAAACCCGCCGCTATCGTAGGTGTAGTCGAACGAAATGCTGACTTGCGCCCAAGCGGCGTGCATCGAGCCAAGGAATACTCCCCCGGCGATCAGCACAGAGCAAAAGCTTAGTTTCATGTTGGTCTTTCGGCAGCACGATGCATTGCGGACCCGCGCGCCATCAGACGCACCTCGAGAATAAAAGTCAAACCCGATTTTAGTCGCCCGAAGCGGCGTAGCTCAGTTTCTGGCGGCGGCACACTGACGCTAGTAGGTACGGGCGTCCCGCCCGTTTGCCCCGGACAGAAACTCACGGGCGGGACGCTGCGGGACGCCCGTGCCACTGGCATTGCAAGAAAACGAGATGCCCCGCCCGGACGGGTCGTGTACTAACAGATTGTTGGTAGTGGCGTACTAGTACTAGTGTCAGGGATGCGATTTTAGGGGCAAAGGTAAGGTGGTCCCTGTTTAGAGATTTGCTCACGGCATATATTTCTAATCATTGAACGAAACTGCGAGATTACAAACTCCTTGAATCGAGGGTCGGGGTGCACGCTTTCCCAATAGATTTTTGCGACTTGGGAGTTGAACTCTGTTTTGGCTTCCCGACATTTTTGTGAGAGCGATCGGGCGCACCTTCAAATCGCAGAAATAGAGCCGTGAGACCTTCTAATTGCTCTTCGGAAACAACCCCACTGGCTGACTTATTTTCGCACATTCTGCGTCTTGAAGATTTTCGTAATATCTTTCGTCAGCCGCCATTTTGTAATCCAAGGCGTGATCGTAAAGTTCTGGCGCCCCACATTGAGGGTAAATGTCTTTAAGATTCTTCAGCACGCCTAAAGCAGTTTCGCAAAGTTTGCTCATCTCTTTCCACAGTTCTGCCGCATCGGCTGGCCTCTTTTGTCGAACTGCGTGATAAGCCGTAAACTGATAGGTGTGTTCTATCGCGGATTGGACACCGCGGACGTG
>QHPW01000252.1:0-992 GCA_003219675.1 Verrucomicrobiota bacterium | reverse complement strand
TTTCTCCATTTCGCTGATCTGACACCGATTTACGGAGTTTAACTGTTCTAAGTTGATCGCCATGACGCATAAACATCGGCACTTTCATTTATAGCTTCAAGTCCTAGTAATATGGCTTCCAGAACTGTCACTATTTCGATAATTACGCCAATTCCCTTTTATCTGTCAACAGTTTCATACCTTTTTCCATGTTGACATGCCACGAAACACACAATATACTGACTCCCCTGTGAACCTTCGAGAAATAATTGAAATCCGAGACAAATTGAAAAATGATTTGGCCGTAGTGGAGAAATTTTTAGAGATCGCCAAACGCCAAGGATTAGCTGGTGAGGATAACAACCTCGTATTATTGAAACGCGACAGCAACAAGGCAACGCAAACCACGTTAAGACCAATCGTAGATGAATCTGGAAATTATGGCTCAATAGGGAAAACTGTTTTAGAGGCGATCAGACTTTGTCCGACTGAATTTACAGTTACAGATGTTGACGAAGCATTAACAAAACATCTAAACCATCCCCTTGCGCGAACACAAATTGCAACGGTGCTTGCCCGTCTCACCAAGCAATCCAAGGTTCAGGTACTTAAAGAAAAGCATGGTAGAAAGGCGGCTATTTACAAAAGGACGTAGAAAGAATTTGGCTGGTGGATGGAACGTCGTCAAACGAAGAGAGTAGCACACCACCCCCGACGCGCCATTTCGAGTTTTGCCTCGACAAGCCCGTTGCCCGGAGCGTTGACTGAGTTTGTTTCGAACTATGCGAATCGGGGTCGTGACAGGCGGCGAGGTGGAAGACCTGAGCCGGGCGCAGCGCCAGGGCTTTCGCTCCATCGAATGGATGCGATTTCACGACGGACCGGCCGGGCCGAATCACGCGGAGTGGAAACCGTTCGCCGAAAAATTCGCCGCCGAAGCCAGGGCGCGCGACATTCGCATTTCCGCCATCGGTGCGCTTTATCAAAATCCTCTCGACCCGAAGCAAACCGAA
>QHPW01000251.1 GCA_003219675.1 Verrucomicrobiota bacterium | reverse complement strand
ACGTCGATGACACCTACTGCATGGATGTTGAGCAGATCGAGTCGTTCATCACGCCGCGAACGGTCGGCATCATTCCGGTGCATCTCTACGGTCATCCCGTGAACCTCGACCGGGTGCTCACCCTCGCCGCGAAGCACAAGCTCTGGGTGCTCGAAGATTGTGCGCAGGCGCATGGCGCGAAATACAACGGCAGGACCGTCGGCTCGATGGGCCACTTCGGCGCGTTCTCCTTTTTCCCGTCGAAAAATCTCACCGTGCTCGGCGACGGAGGGTGCCTTGTTACCAACGACGACGCACTCGCCGAGAAAGTCCGGATGTTGCGCAACCACGGGCGCAGGGACAAATACCACCACGAATTCGCCGGGTTCAACGTCCGTTTCAACGAAATCCAGGGAGCGATTGGCCGCGTGATGCTGAAGCATCTTGACCGGTTCAACGACCACCGCCGCGTCATTGCCGCGCGTTACAACGAGCGATTGAAGGGCATCGTCATCACGCCGCCGGAACGGCCGTGGGCGCGCGCGGTGTATCACATGTATGTCGTGCGCGGGCAGCGTCGCGACGAGCTGCAAAAGTTTTTGAACGAATCCGGCATCGAAACCGGCATTCATTATCCGGTGGCGAACCATCAACAACCTGCCGTGACCGGCAGGTTCAACGACATCCCGCTGTTGCCGGAGACGGAGCAGGTCGTGAAAGAAATCCTGTCGCTGCCGATTCATGGCGAGATGCCGTTGAGCCACGCAGATCAGGTGTGTGACGCGATTGCGGAGTTTTATACGAAGAAATGAGCGATCCTGCTGTAGCCGCAGGCGTTAGCCTGCGTTTCTTCGGTCCGTCGAGAACGCAACCTGAAGGTTGCGGCTACAAGCTATGAATGCGACACCGCCGGAGATCAGCCTCGTCATTCCCTGCTACAACGAAGAAGGGAATTTGCGCGAACTGATCAAGACCATCCACGACGCCTTGGATCCGCTCAAGCTGCCTTACGAAGTCGTGATCACCGACGATTGCAGCAAGGACGAGTCGTGGGAGATATTGAAGGAGCTTGCGGCGAGCGATGCGCGACTTCGCGTGCAACGATTCGCGTTCAATTGCGGAGAGTCGGCGGCGAGTTGGGCCGGACTGAAAGCCGCGCGCGGCAAATACCTGGTCACGCTTGACGCCGATTTGCAGAACGACCCGCGCGAGCTGCCAAAGTTCCTCGAAGCGCTCAAGCAGTTCGATTGCGTCTGCGGCACGCGCGTCGGAACCCGCAGGGAAGGAGACACCTTCATTCGCATCGCGTCGTCGCGCATCGCGAACTGGGTGCGGAACAGACTTTCCGGCGAGCGGGTTTCCGACGCCGGCTGCACCTATCGCGCGTTTAAACGCGAGTGCATTGAGGACCTGAAATTTTTCAAAGGGATGCATCGTTTTCTGCCGACGCTCATCAAGATGGAGAGTTTCACGGTCACGGAAATCCCGGTGAGCAATAATCCGCGCTTCGCCGGCCGGAGCCATTACGGCGTGTGGAACCGGCTGTTCGCGTCATTCTACGATCTGCTGGCGGTGCGTTGGATGAAGAAGCGGATGTTCCGTTACCGGATCGCCGAGAAAATCAATGCGCGAGACTTCCTTTCGGGGAATGACGAATAGCAAAACTGAATCAAAGAGCAAGCGGGACACCCGCGCCACTTTGCTGGTGCTGCGGCTGCTCATCCAGGGCATCAACGCGTTTGTGCTGATCGTTATTTTCATCGGTGTCCCTGCTATCACGAGCGCGCGTTTTGGACGCTTGCAACTATCTTCGGCACCCAAAGCGCACCGGCTGACATTGTGGGGATTGGCGCTTGCGGCCATCGCAAACGCGGTCGTCGCAGTGTGTCCTGGCAAAGGCCGCAAGGAGCGGGCGGTTTGTTTGTGGTGGATGGGGTTGTTCGTCGCATTGCTGGCAGTCAAATACCTGTACTTCAACGGCTACATCCATTTTGACTGGTTGAAGAGGGCGCTGCTATGGGTGCAAAGTCATTTTTAACCCAATCCGAAGTCGGGAGCACGCCCGCCTCGGGCGTTGCTGGGACGGCGCAGCGCGCCGTCCCTACCTCTCAAACTGCGGACGTTCGCCATCGCCGAAATAAACGAATGGCCAATCTTCCGGGCGTGCGACCAGTTTCTTGCGGACGGGATTCTGCAGAATGTAATCCGCTTTTTCGCGGCGGCTTTCGTCGTGTCGCAGGCGGTGCTCGAAGAAATCGCACTGCCAGACGATGCCGAGTTCTTTGGCTGTCCATTCTTTCCATTTGCTGATGATCAGTTTCAGCGTTTTTCCTGATGGCGGAAAGGAAAGCAATGCGTGCAAGTGGTCGGCATGAGCAGGAACAGATACGGCCACCACAAAAACTTTTCCTGACGATGACGGACGGTTTCAAACAAGCGTGCCGAGGCATCGGGCAAGGCGAGTTGATTTCTAAAACGCTCTTCGCAGTTGATGGTGATGAAATAAATCTCCTTTTGCGGATCGACCCACGACGGAATTTCGTGCGGCAACGTTTTGCGTCGCGGGATTTCCATGGCGGCAGAATAGGAGGAAGAGACGATGGACGGCAAGACCTGGTAGGGACATCGCGCTGCGATGTCCCCGCCCGCAAAGCGGGCGGAACGAACCACGCGTGAGGCGCGAATCCCGCCACACGTTGCGCCGCTGAACGCGGCGCGGACGGCGCAATCGCGCCGTCCCTACCTCACGCGGAACACGGCCGCTCGTTTTTTCCGGCACCATACGCTGGTCTTAACGGAGGCATTTCGTTAGAATGCCGGAACCATGCAAATCAAGATATTTTGTGTCTGGCTTCTTGTGACGGTGTGGAGCGTAGAAGCCGAATCGGTCAAGCCCGTTTCGATTGCCAAATCCGACCTCGTTCATGCCGCTGATGGAATGCCCGGAGAATTAAGTTGTGAAAAAGAAATCAACCTGGGTCGAGGCGTCAAACTAGCTGCCAAAATCGAAGTTACGGCCAAAGGGAACGGCACGCTGACGATCGGGAAACTGAAGGTAGCAGTATTCGACGATCATAACGATGGCGCTTTCTACGAAGATGAAATGCTAAAGACAGACTTTGTCGATATCGATGGAGATGGGTTTTTGGATTTGGTCTTATCAGGTATCATCTGCTTCACCGACGAGAAAGGCGATAAAGTGGTCAGTCGGGAAGCTTTTGTCTGCATCTACAAGTATTGCGGTAAACAGCGATTTCGGAAGATTTATTCCAGTTCTGATTTCGACCTTGAGGTTCGTTGAAATCGGCTTGGCTTCGCCTTCAAATACTCGCCACGAAGAGCTTGACCTGGGACAAAACTCGATGTCCCGCCCGCAAAGCGGGCGGAACGAACCACGCGTGAGGCGCGAATCACGCCCACACGTTGCGCCGCTAAACGCGGCGCGGACGGCGCAGCGCGCCGTCCCTACCAGCAGACACGTCAACGAATCGCTTGACCGGAGCTGAAAACCCATGCATTGTTGCGTCCGTCAATGACAACGACCGCGCGATCCAATTATTCGATGCGCTTGAGCGTCCCGGATGCTGGCGGTCGCCGCATGTCCCGGCGCGCCATCAAGGTCAATCAACA
>QHPW01000250.1:2557-12096 GCA_003219675.1 Verrucomicrobiota bacterium | reverse complement strand
AACAATCTCCGCAAGCTACTCGACGGCCAATGTCTATGATTCGGAGGTGTTGCCCCGAATCGCCACGCAAGGGTCGGCGATTACTTCTTAGCCTTCTGTGCCCGGAACTTTCTCCACCGGGCTTTCATCATCGCCGAAATTCTGGCTCTGGCTGCCGCGCTCAGTTTGCCCTTCTTCTTTGGAGCACTATTCCTTGTGGCCGCGGCTTGGCTGCCTCCGGCCCGATCCAGTTCCTTCTGCAACGTTTCAATTTTCTCCCGGATCGCAACGGCTTTCTTCAACTGTTGCACCGACAATTTTACTAGCGGATTGTTTGTCATGCCTATCGAGTAAGGCGAGAAGCAGCCTCGTGTCAAGCAGGCCCGGCAATTCGTTTCAGAGAGTAGAGGTCGCAACATCAGTCGGATAATCATGCGTCGCAGGTTTCGTCCAGCCGCCGCGTCATTTGAATTGTCGCCGTTGACGCTCTTGGCCTGTGTTCCCGATTCAAAAACTGCCAAGCGTTTTCACACAGCCTCCTGAAGTGTTAGGCGACTGTCATTTAACCATCCTCGTCCACAGCCATGCAATAGCACGTCTGTAAGGTAACCACCAGCCGGTCGGTGCGAACAATGCCATGAGGCCAAGCGCAATATTGACTGGCGGGACGAAGGCCAGCAGGATGCAGACGCGCGGCATCCCAATGTCGAGGAATCGAGGTGCTACCACAAACCAAGAGATGTAGGCACACCAAGCTAGCCCGAACAGCCAAAACAACAAACGAACGTTTGAATTCCTAAGTATCTCTGGATGTTTATGGCTGAGATACAAAATCAGACAGGACAGGACGGTGGAGATAATGCAGGAGGCGACCGTCCTGAGAAAATAGGAGAGTCGCCGAATTTGTCTTGGAAACAAAAAGCTCATATACTCGCCAAGTGCGTCACGTCGCGTAACGTTCGGCTCAGCGACCCCGCGCCAGTGACGCCCGCAACACACCGAGAACTGGCTCGCCACTCTGGAACACCTGTTACGCCCGGCGGCAGAGTATTGCGCTTAATGAGTGAATATCCTTTGGCTATCATACAATTATTGATGAGGTCTTTCTTGTTCCCCTCGTTGGCGAGAAAGAATCCCAAATTGACCATCGCCAAAGAACTGTTGATGCGAGCGGCCCCCATCCGGCAAGCTGCCAAATCGCGCTGAGTCTCATCGAATGTCTTCCCACCCTGATACCAAACCTTTGGGAGTGCCACATCCGACGAGAAGGAGAACTGCAAATAAATGCGTGAGTTTCGTGAGAGCGTTCAAAGCAGTATTAGGCATATCGCGTGTGTCACTTTCTGTCAAAATCAGAATAGGCATCTCGGTCATTTCAAGTTACTTGTGTTTGTGTCGTCTCCAGAACGGGCAGTGAGGTCTTGAAACTCGGATGACTGAAAAGTGATATAAACAATCAATGTGGGATCGCGTAGCCGATTCGGTTTGCCGGGCGAAGCGCGACAAAGCCGCCAGGTACCGCGTGCCAACCCTCTCGATCGTGCAGGTCTTCAACGTAAGAAAAAGTCACCCCTCACACCTTCGCCTCTTTCTTGCCCAGGCGCTTGACGATATTTGCCTGTTCGCTCGCAGCACTGCCTGCCACGAACCTTCGCCCAAACATAGAATTCGCCAGTTGTAACAAATTGGCGGAGGTTCTTCGCACCCGCAAACGTCTTCCACCTTCCATCAGGAGAGAGTTTGAATTTACGGTCGCGGCGAGGGGGCCGCCTGTTGGTGGTTGTTTCTGCGTCATAAATTGTGGAGCGAGTTACGCAATTTGAATGCCAGTTTGAATACCGGTATGAAGACCGGTATGAACGGAGGAGTAAAATTGCCCGAATTATTCGGAACTCCTTGATAAGGAATGGCGACCCTAGCGGGAATCGAACCCGCGCTACCGCCGTGAAAGGGCGGTGTCCTAACCGCTAGACGATAGGGTCGTCGAGGCGGGGTAAACTACAGGCGCCCGTTCCGCCGTGTCACGTGGAAAATCCGTCACGCGAGTTTTCCATCAAGACATTGGCGCACCGTCTGCGCCAATACTTCCGGATGATACGGCTTTTGAAGGAAGATAAAGTTCTTGCTCGTCGCCAGACCCGGCCCGACCAGGTCCAGGCTGTAACCGCTGGTGTAAAGCACCTTCAGGCCGGGCTTCTCCTGCAATAGTTTTTCGGCCAACTCGCGGCCGTTCAAGCTTCCCGGCATGACCATGTCTGTCAACAACAGACCAATTGCGGCCGAGTGCTGTTGCCAGACCGGCACGGCTTCGTCCCCCGACACGGCCGTGAGGACCTGATAGCCCAGTCGCTGTAAAATTCCCTTCGCCATGGTGAGCACCGCGGGCTCGTCCTCCACCAACAGGATCGTCTCGCTGCCTCCGCGCACCGACGGCCTGTCCGCATTTTGCGGCGGCGCAGCGACGGTCTTCGAGCTGGTGGGCAGAAAGACCTTGAACGTCGTTCCCTGCCCGATCTGGCTTTGCACTTCAATCCAGCCTTGATGCTGTTTGACGATGCCGTACACCGTGGCCAGACCGAGCCCGGTGCCTTTGCCGGCGGACTTGGTGGTGAAGAACGGTTCGAAGATGCGATCCAGGGTCGCGTCGTCCATGCCCACACCGGTGTCGGTCACCGTCAGACAAACGAACCGGCCCGGGCGGGCCTCGGGATTGTGCCGCACATACGCCTCGTCCACCTCAATCGCCCTGGTGCCGATGGTGAGTTGTCCCCCCTGCGGCATGGCATCGCGCGCGTTGATCGCCAGGTTCATCGCCACCTGTTCCATCATCCCGGTGTCCGCTTCGACCGCCGGGAGGCTCGGCGAATAATTAAACTGCAGGGCGATGCTTTCGCCGATCGCGCGGCGCAGCAGTTTGCCCACGTTATTAATCAGTTCATTCAGGTCCACATTCCGAACGTGGATGATCTGTTTGCGGCCGAAGGTCAGCAGTTGACGCGTCAGATGCGTGGCGCGGTCGGTCGCCGAAGCGATTTGTTTGAGCGCTTCAGCCATCTCCGGTTTGAGTTCGGTTTCCTCCATCAGGAGCGTGGAGTAACCCTGAACGATACTGAGCAGATTGTTGAAGTCATGCGCCACACCCGCGGCCAGTTGGCCGATGGATTCCATCTTTTGGGCCTGCCGCAGTTGCGCTTCCAGGCTGAGCCGCTCGGTGACATCCCCCGCGTAACAATGCACCGTCTGATTGCCGGCGATTGGAAAGAACGACCAGGTAATGGTCCGGCCGTTGACGTTTGTCTCCAACCGCAGTTTGCACTCGCCTTTCGCCAGACACTCCTTGACGATGCCGCCGGTGTTCGGAGGCAGAATCGCTGATGCGTGTTCCCTGCCCAGCGACTGCGCCATCGCCCTGGCGGCGTCGTTGAAATAGGTCAGCGTGCCGTCGGCGCTGAATTCAAACACCGGATTCGGGTTCCACCTCGGAAACGCCGCAAGCTTCTGTATCTCCAGCTCGGCCTGCTTGCGCTCGGTGATGTCGCGGATGAACCCGGTAAAAATCGCCGGACCGTCGGTGGCGATGCGGGTGACGGTCATTTCGATGGGGAATTCCGTCCCGTCGGCGCCCAACGCCTTTAGTTCAACGCGTTTGCCGACCATCGCCCCATGGTCCTCTCCGCCGGCGAGAAAACCGCTCAGACCCGCCCGATGCTTGTCGCGAAAGGCCGGTGGAATGATCAGTTCCGAGAGCTCCCTGCCCAAAACATCCGCCCGGCGATGACCGAACATTTTCTCCGCCGCGGGATTCCATTCAAACACCTTGCCTTCGTGGTCGATTGTAATGATTGCGTCCAGGGCGGCCTCCAGAATCGCTCCTTTACGCGCCTGCCCTTCGATCATCGCCGCTTCCGTCTGTTTGCGCTGTGAAACGTCCACCATCGCCCCGACCATCCGGATCGGTTTCTGGTCCTCGTTTCGAATCACGGAGCCCCGGCCAAACACGTGGGCATAAGAACCGTCGCTGCGCCGGAAGCGGTACTCATCCGACCAGGATTCGACGCCGCTCTTGATGACCGACTGAATGCCGTTGACGACGCGTTCCCTGTCGTCCTGATGAATTCGGCTGTGACAGGACTCTATCCCCGGCTCTATTTCCTCCGGTTTGTAGCCGAACATGGTCTGGAAGGCTTCATTCCACCAAACCTGGCCGGTTTCCAGGTTCCAATCCCAGACAAGGTCATTTGTCGCCCGCATCACCAAATGAAACCTTTGTTCGCTTCGGCGCTGCGTCTCTTCAGCTCCCATCCGTTCCAGCGCGCCGCCGAAGTGGTCGGCGAGCCCCTGGAGCGTGTCCAGACTCTCCTGGCCATAGGCGTCCGGCGCGTAACTGTGAACCGACAAAAAGCCAACCACCTTGTTTCCCGCCTGGACGGCGACGTACATCATCGAGGCTGAAAGTCGGGCCCGGTCGCCGAACAGGATATAATCGGTGTGTGAACTGGAGGGTCCCGAACGCAGAATCAACTGGGCGCCCTCTTTCATCACCCGCATCATGATCGGGATCGGTTCAGGCCCGGAGCAGGTGGGGGGAACCTCCGCCGGCCGGCCGTTGACCGTGTCGATGTTCAGGATCGGAACAAATCGATTGTCCGCAGCCGAGTACAGGTCGAAGCTGAAAGCGTCCCAGCCGAGCAACTCGTGCGCGACACCGGCAATCACCCGGGCGGCGTCATGCGGCGTGCGGGCCGCGCCCAATTCCTGGCCTGACTTCAGAATGGCGGCGCTGCGGAGCGCTGCCCGCTTGTGCGCGGCGGTTTCACTCTGCAGTTCTTCGTTGGCCTTGTCCAGCGCGCCGCTTCTGGCCTTCAACTCTTCGGTGACTCCGGCAATCTGTCCCGCCCGGTCATTCAACTCCCGTTTGGAATGTTCCAGTTGAGCGGACAGTTCCCCGACGCGGGTTTCCAGCTCCTGCCGGGTTTTCTGGAGCGCTTCCTCCACGCGCCGACGGGCGGCGCCTTCCGTCTTCAAATCATCGCTGGCACGGGTCAATCGCTCTTCACGCTGTTTTAATTCGTGGTTGAGCCTGGCCAGCTCGGCGACCCGCTCCTGCAGGCGCGTTTCCAGCTCCTCGCGGGTCTTCAACAGGTTTTGCTCGAACTTGTGACGTTCCGCCGTCTCCGTTTTCAACTGTTCACGGACCCTGGCCAGTTCGTTGCTCCGCTCGTTGACCTTCAACTCCACTTCATCGCGCGCCCTGCCCAGAGTTTCCTCGACTTTTTTGCGATCGGCCAGGATGCCTTTCAACTCGTCACCCGCCTTGACCATTTCGGCCATGTGCTCCTTCACCCGTCGAGCGGTGTCTTCACGGGTCTTCAACAGTTCTTCTTCGACGCGTTTGCGCTCGGCGATTTCCGCCTTCAATTCCTTGTTGATTTCGAGCCGTTCGGCGGTGTGTTCTTTGACCCGATGCGCAAGCTCTTCACGCGCTTTGGCCAGCTCCTGCTCGGAGCGCCTGCGCTCGGCATTCTCGTTCTTTAACTCCTCGGCGGTCCGGTCCAGTTGCGCGGTCAATTCCCGGAGACGCCTTTCCAGATCGTCCTGGAGTTTTTGCAGCGATTTGTCCGCCCTGGCCGACTGTTCGGCGTGATGCTTCGCCTGCAGTTCGGCGTCCGCGCCGGCCTTCTGCAACGCCTCCTCCAATTGCTTCTTCGCCGCCTGGTCGGCCTTCGACTCTTTGGCCGCCCTGGCCAGCTCATCCTTCTGCTGCTGAATCTGCGTTTCCAGCTCTTTACTCAGCTTTCGCAGCGCCTCTTCACCTTCCCCCCGGCGATTGGCTTCCGCTTGCAGCGCGTCTTTCGTCCGGTTCAATTCGAGCGTGAACTCGTGGACGCGCGCAGTCAGTTCGTCGCGCGCATTGGCGAGCTGGCCCTCGATCTTCTGTCGGGCGGCCGCTTCGGCTTTGAGTTCGTCAGCCAACTTGCCGCGTTCGGCCGATTGCTCGCGCAACCGCGCTTCCAGATCAGCGCGCGACTGTTGAAGTGTTTGTTCGACTTTCTTGCGCTCGGCGGATTCAGCCTGCAGCGACTTGCGGGTTTGATTGAGCTCGGCCGTCAAGTCGCGGACCTGTCCTTCGGATTTCCGTCGGGTGTCGATCAGCTCCGCCTCGAGGTTTTTCCGCCCGGTCAGATCTGACACCATCCAGAGTGAACCTCTGAATTCCCCGCTCTCGGTGCGGACCGGAGCCGCCGATAGAAAGGTCACACATTCAGTGCCGTCCTTGCGACGGAAACGGAATTCCTTCTTGATTTCCTTGCCTTCCCGTTGCTGGCCAAACACCTGTTCGGCTTCGCCGTGCGCGGAATCGGGCAGAAAATCGATCACCGCACGGTTGGCCAGTTCCTCAACCTGATAGCCGAGGACCTCCGCCATCTGCGGGTTCACGTAGTCGGTCCGGAACTGGTCGTTGAGCAACCAGGCGCCTTCATTGGCAGCCTTGACGATGCGATGGAAACCTTCCTGGCTGCCGCGCAACGCATCTTCGAGTTCCTTGCGCTCGAAGAATTCTTTCATCTGCTTTTCAGCGATGCTCAACCGCACCTTCAGCGCGCCGATCTCGTAAGGTTTGGGCAGAAAATCGTTTGCCCCGACCGCCAGCACCTCGCCCATGTCGCCCGGCTGGCCCGGTGAGGTCGCCACCATCATGAAAACTTTTCCGCCATTGGGTTGCGCGCGCACCCATTTGCAGAACTGCAGGCCGTCCATGCCCGGCAGCCCGACATCCACGAAGACCAGCGGATAGAATTGCTTCTGGTAAGCCAGGATGGCCTGCTCGGCGTTTTCGTAGGAGACAACCTCATGGCCGCGTTCGGTCAGCACTTTGGCCAACACACACTGGCTCATCATGTCGTCTTCAACAATCAGCGTCTTCATTTCGTCTGCTCCACACCATCAACGCATTCCTGATCGGCCGAAACTCATGCAAGTTCTTCTCCGCGAACTCGCCGCTTCACCCGGCATGCAGCTTCTTAGGGCGGCCCGGACAACCTGAAATAAACCGGAAACAATTCACTACTCTCGATTGCGCTATCGAACCCAACAGCCGCCACGGTGCCAGCATAGCCCACTCGTTCCAACTGACGCAAGGCCCGCCTTTGCCGGGTAGCGTCCTGACCTGCTAGTGTCCTGATTTGGTGGCGGCGGTGCTGCGGCACCGCCGTGCGCTGCGGCAGCGGCGCACCCACCTTAACTACGCTTTGCAGTGGCCCCGACGTTCCCGCTTATTGACAAAGTCGCGGCCAGTCCGCGACTCGCGTGCAGATATAAGACACCACGTCCAATTAGTGTTCATCTAATCGAACGCGGGCGATCCCGGGAAACGAAATTCCGCGCCGGCGCAATTTTGCGTTCAGCCAAATCGAAGATGCAGGAGCATCTTTGATTCCAATGGCATGCGCGCCAAATTACGGTTGAAGCGAGGTCACGGGCGGTCCGCCGGCGCTGTTTCGCGCCTTTGAAGTTCAGCGGCAGAGCAATCGCAGGAAGCGTCCGGCGGGAGAAAATCAATGCGCCCGGGCTCGCCGAATCCACTTCGCGAACGCGCCCGGTTTTATGCCTCGGACCCCGGCCCGCCGGAAGCGAGGTATTTATCCAATTCCGGCTTCACCACTTTTTCGTAGCACTCAGGGCAGATGCCATGACTGAACCGCGCCTTGGTGTGTTCGGCGACATATTTGTCAAGTTGTTGCCAATAGTTTTGGTCATCGCGAATCTTCTTGCAGTAGAGGCAAATGGGCAGCAACCCCTGGAGCATCTTCACATTCGCCAGCGCGTTCTCGAGTTCTTTGACGTGATCCGCCACACTCTTCTGCAACTGGATCACGCGCTCGCCGACCTGCACGCGGGCGCGTAGTTCGTCGAAATCGAACGGCTTGGTTACATAGTCGTTGGCGCCGGCCTGCAGACCGGAGACGATGTCCTCACGAGTATCCCGCGAGGTCAGAAGGATCAGGTAAGGAGGTTGGTCCGTTTGAATCTGCCGCACGCTCTGGCATATTTCCGGGCCGGTCAGCCCCGGCATGTTCCAGTCCAGAATCGCCAGCAGGATTGACGGGTCCTTCTGCAGCGCCTCCCACGCCTGCGCGCCGTCTTCGGCCAAAACCACTTCGTGACCATCCTTCAGCAGTCTGGCTTCCAGCAAGCGCCGGGAAACCCGGTCGTCTTCGGCAATTAAAATTCTCACCTCTGCCTGGTGCGATTCGTTTAGTTCCAACCGATTGAATCCGCCGGTGAACCAGCAAGGAAAGGGCCCTCGGCTTTCACCGCTTGGCGGTCAGGCACGGCAATCTGACTTCGACGGTTGTGCCGACACCCAGTTCGCTCTGAATGTTCAGTTCGCCTCCGTGCAATTCGGTCAGCCGTTTGGCGATGGTCAGTCCCAAACCCGATCCCTGTTGTTCGTAGATTTTGCGCTCGAACTGCATGTAAGCGCCCACTTCGGCGATGTGCTCCGCTTTCATTCCCCGGCCGTGGTCGGTGATGCGCAGGACGAAAAACTCCTTGTCGGAGACGCTTTGCACCTGCACCGGGCTGCCCGGCGTGGAAAACTTGAAGGCATTCTCCAGCAACTCATCGACAATTTTGCTGAAATAATCCTCGGTGATTGCAGCCGAAGCGTCGCCCAATTCCAACAGCAGGTCCGCCACGCGGCCCACACGCCCGGCGCGCACTTGAGCGACGCGTTCGATCGGCTTGCGCAGGTCCAGCGTCTGCCCCTCCCGCAGCGCGTGCAGTTGTTCGGCCGGCAACAACTCGATCTGCGCGAAGATCAAAAAGTTCTCGATCAACCGGTGCAAGCGCTTGGCGGAATCGCGGATCGCCTCCGACATCGAGACGATTTCGTCCGGTTGCAGATGACGGTGATCGGTGATGAGGATATCGGTAAAACCAAGGATGCCGTTGAGCGGGGTAAGCAACTCGTGGGGGAGCGCCAAGCAGATGTTGGCCCGCAGGTCGGCCAGTTTCCGCTCGGCGAGTTCACGAACGGTTTGGTGTTTCTTGAGCCGCGCGTTCACCGCCGCGAGCAATTGCGGAACCGTAAACGGTTTCGAAAGATAATCGTCCGCGCCCAGTTCCATTCCTTGCCGCATCCCGGCGGTATCCGCCTGACCCGTCATCAGGATCACCGGCACCGGAGCGGTGACGGTGTCCTGGCGCAGTGCTGCCAGAGTCCGGTATCCATCCATTTTCTCCATCCGCACGTCACACAGGATAAGGTCCGGCAACTGGGCGCAGGCCAGTTGCACCCCGGATACGCCACTGTCCGCCTGCGCCACCTCAAAGCCGGCATGTTCCAAAGATAGCTGGATGACCTCTCGCAGCGAGGCGTCGTCGTCAATCACCAGAATCTTCGGCATAAAAAGACGGCTCAATCCGGTCCCCGCAAGTCGCAGGGACGGCAAACCCGGTTCGTCTCACGCCCGTCGGACCCGCGAGGCACGCATCCCCTGCTCCGCTGCGACCGTGGCGTTTTTTAGCAAGCTTCCCCTCTCATCATCTGCCATGGA
>QHPW01000250.1:1882-2542 GCA_003219675.1 Verrucomicrobiota bacterium | reverse complement strand
ACTACCAATAAATTTCAAGGTGCCACCGCGAGTGACGGGTGGTGCGATGATAAGCGGGGCCCGGAAGCCCCGCGAACTGGCAGCCGGGACGGCTGCGCTACGTAGCGCGGCCTCCGGCCTGCGAGTTCAGCCGGCTTCCATCTGCCAGTTCGGTGGTATTTTCAAGATGAGCCCGGCAGTCACTCGGTATGATCGAGGCAACGGCGCACCGTCCGCGCCAGGGCCAGTGGATGGAACGGTTTTTGCAGAAAGTTCAGTCCCGCCTGCAGGCCGGCGACCTCGCCGCACAGCTCCAGACTGTATCCACTTGTGAAAACGACTTTGAGCTGCTCCTTTTGTCGCTGCAGGTCTTTGGCCAGATCATTGCCGTCCACGCCCTCCGGCAGCGCCATGTCGGTTAACAATAAATCAATCTGGGGGGCGTTCTTTTCCCAGACCTTCAGCGCTTCGCTTCCGCTCGCCGCTTCCAGGACGTGATACCCGTAATGTTGCAACACTCCTCGCATCAGGCCGCGCAATGCAGTCTCGTCCTCGACCACCAGAATGATCTCGTTGCCGCCCCGCGCGGTGGTCTCTTCCGAAGGGCCCGACGTTGCCGCGGCATCCGTTTTGCCGGCGGGGAGGAAGACGGCGAACGTGGATCCCATGCCGAGGCGGCTT
>QHPW01000250.1:0-1849 GCA_003219675.1 Verrucomicrobiota bacterium | reverse complement strand
CGTGGTAAAGAAGGGTTCGAAGATGCGGTCCAGCGTCGCTCCGTCCATGCCGGTGCCGGTGTCGGTCACCCCCAGGCACACAAAATCCCCGGCCCGCGCCTCAGCGTGATCCCGCGCGTAATCTTCGTCGATTTCCGTCGTAAACGTGCTGATGATCAGTTGTCCGCCTTTGGGCATGGCGTCGCGCGCGTTGACCGCCAGGTTCATGATCAGTTGCTCCATCATGCCCGGGTCGGCCAGCACCAGCGGCAGATTCGCCGCGTAATTGCACTGCAGCGTGATCTGTTCGCCCAGGAGGCGGTTCAACATTTTCGTGACGTTGCCAACCACTTCATTCAAATCGAGGACCTTCGGCCGCATCACCTGGCGCCGGCTGAAGGTGAGCAGTTGCCGGGTCAGATTCGCCGCCCGGGTGGCGGCGTTGGAAATCTGCTTCAGTGCCTCAAGCGCGTGGGGCGACGAGTTCGCCTCCGTCAGCAGCAACTCGGCGTGGCCCTGGATGATCGTCAGAATGTTGTTGAAATCATGCGCCACGCCGGCGGCGAGCTGGCCGACTGATTCCATTTTTTGCGATTGCCGCAGTTGCGCTTCCAGGGTGAGCCGCTCGGTCACGTCAAAGGCGTAACATTGCACCACCTCGCTGACCAGGATCGGAAAGAACGACCAGGAAAGTGTCCGCCCCTCCATGCTGATTTCCAGGCCGGTTGTGCTTTTGCCGGTGCTCAGGCAGGTCTTGATAATCTCTTTCACGCCGGCCGGCATAATCTCGCGCGGATGATTCCTGCCGAAAAGACGCGCCGCCTGCTGCGCCGCGTCGTTGAAATAGGTGAGCGTGCCGTCGGCGGACAATTCGAGAACCGGATTGGGATTGTAAAGCGGAAAGGCCGCCAGCTTTTGAATTTCCGCTTCCGCCGTTTTGCGTTCGGTGATGTCCCGATAATTAACCACGATGGCCAGAACCCCGGGCTCGTCCAGCAGGTTTTTCGCCGCCCCTTCCGTCCATCGCCATGAACCGTCCTGGTGCCGGATCCGGCATTCGATTCGTACCGTGTGCCCCGCCTTCTGCGCCAGTCCGTTGACCAGACTGATCGTTCGCTCCGCGTCCTCCGGATGAATCAAATCGAAAAGCCGCCGCCCCACAAACTCCTCGTTCCGGTAACCCACCACCCGTTCGGTCGATGGCCCCGCGTAGAGCACAACGCCCGAGGGATTCAATAATGCGATGGCGTCGGAGCTGTTTTCAATCAGCGCGCGAAACCGCTCCTCGCTTCGACGCAATTCCTCCTCCGCCCGCTTGCGCTCGGTCACGTCGCGCGAAACCACCAGCACCTTGTCCACGTTCCCCTTCGGGTTGCGCACGACACTGCCTTGCGATTCGATGTAACGCACACTGCCGTCGTTGAGCAGAAACCGGTACTCGCCCCGTTTGCCCACCCCGGTGCGCACCGTCTCTTCAAAAACCTGCTTGATCTTCGTCACGTCGTCCGGGTGTATTTCCTTGAACGAACTGGTGCCGCGAAGGGACTGAGGATCGCCCAGAATTTCCTTGTAGGAAGTGCTGTTGTACAGCCGCTGGCCTTGCGGATCGAGAATGGCGATCAAATCCGTGACGTTGTCCGTAATCAGCCGGAACAGCTCTTCGCTTTGGCGCAGCTTCGATTCCGCCTGTTTCTTTTCCAGGGCGATCTGGATGGCCGATCCGATTCGCCCGATGTGCTCCTTGAGCACGTAATCCACCGCCCCGGACTTCATGCACTCCACGGCGGTCTCCTCGTTGATCGTGCCCGTCACGATGATGAATGGCACGTGCGGGGCGTGCTCTTGCGCCAGTCGCAGGGCTTGCATGCCG
>QHPW01000249.1:2536-9655 GCA_003219675.1 Verrucomicrobiota bacterium | reverse complement strand
CTGGTGAATGCCAACCCTGATTTTGTTACGAACCTGCTCGACGATCTGGCGGCGGATTACCGCGTTTGGGAGGAAGAACGGAAACTCCCCGACGGCCTCTTCTGGCAGCGCGACGTGGAGGACGGCATGGAGGAATCCATCAGCGGCTCGCGCACAAAGAAACAGGCCAGGCCAACCATTAACAGCTACATGTTCGGCAATGCCCGCGCCGTCGCCGCCATTGCGCGCCTGGCTGGCCAAAACGAACTGGCCGGAGAATACGATCGGAAAGCCGCCGAACTGAAGCGGCTTACCCAGTCCGTGCTCTGGGACGCTTCGGCGAAATTTTTCAAAGTACGGCGCGAAGACGGTCGGCTGGCGGATGTGCGGGAGGAAATCGGCTTCATCCCCTGGTGCTTCAACCTGCCTGACGCAACGGCAGGCGGGACGCTCGCCGCCGCGGCCGGCTACGAAGAGGCCTGGGCGCAGTTGATGGACCCGTCGGGCTTCCGGGCGCCTTACGGGATCACGACGGCGGAGCGGCGCCACCCGGCGTTTCGTTCGCACGGCTGCTGCGGTTGCGAATGGGACGGCGCGGTCTGGCCGTTCGCCACCTCACAGACCCTGATTGGCCTGGCGAACGTGTTGCGCGACTCCACGCAGTCGTTCGTCACCAGCAAGGATTACTTCGACGTTTTCCTTACCTACGTCCGTTGCCACCGTTTCGACGGCAAACCGTACATTGGCGAGTATCTCGATGAGACGACCGGTCAATGGCTCAAAGGCCGACAGGAGCGCAGCCGTTACTACAACCATTCCACCTTCGCCGACCTGTTGATCACCGGTGTCGTTGGCCTGCGCCCGCGCGCGGATGACACCGTTGAGGTCCATCCGTTGCTGCCGAAAGGAACGTGGGATTGGTTCTGTCTCGATGGAGTGCAGTATCACAGCCGCATGCTGACGATCGTTTGGGACAAAGACGGCGAGCGATACGGTCGCGGCGCAGGGTTGAGCGTCCTGGCCGGCGGGAAGGTAATAGCGCGTTCCGGCGAGCTGGAGCCGGTGGCAGGGAGATTGCCGTGATGATGACTCTCGCGCTCATCGTTCTGGCGCTCGCTTTTCCGCTCCATGAACCTGGTGGGGCGAGACTCCGTCGAGTACTAATATCTGTCGTTGGTAGAGCAGGGCTCGACGGAGTCTCGCCCCACCGTTCATGGTCCCGCGGTGAGGACACCGCGCCCTACCGTTTTGGGAAGTTCATGGTCCCTCTGCGTGCGGAAGAACCAAAGAAAGCCCTCTATGCCGCCTCCACGAATCCACCTTCCATCATCTCTCTCGGTCAGGACGGACGACTCGTTTACGACACGGACGAACGCGGGAATCGTGTGCCGGATTTCTCGCGTTGCGGCTACGCGGGCGGAGATAAAACAATTCCCGACACTCCCGTTCGCGTCGTCGTTGCGCCGGCGAGCGGCGACAGCGCGGCGCGAATTCAGAAGGCGATTGATGTCGTGGCCGGCTTGGCTCCGGTCACAAACGGCGTGCGCGGCGCAGTCCTGCTGCTGAAGGGACGGCACGAGGTTTTCGGCGGCCTTCGGCTTGACGCTTCGGGAGTCGTGTTGCGCGGCCAGCGTTCGGGTAAAGACGGCACGGTGCTGGTCGCAGCCGGGCTGGATCGCCGCACCTTGATTCGCATCGTTGGCCGCAACGACCGGACGAATCATCTCGGCAAATCATGGGAAATTCTGGACGAGTACGTGCCGGTGGGCGCGATGAGTTTCCGCGTCAACAACGCGAGCGGGCTCAAGCCCGGCGATGCCGTCACCATCACTCGTCGGAGTACGCAGACGTGGATTGATCGCCTTGGCATGACCGAGTTTGGCGGCGGCCAGGGAGATTTTCGGCTGAGGTGGAAACCCGGCAGTCGTGATCTGGTCTGGGACCGGGTCATCACGCAGATCGATGCCGACCGCGTCACGGTGGACGCGCCCATCATGACCGCTATCGAAAGGGCAATCGGCGGCGGACGCGTGGAGGTTTATTCGTGGCCGCGCCGCATCGGAAACGTGGGCCTTGAGAATGTCCGGCTCGAATCTGTCTTCGACACCCGCAATCCAAAGGACGAAAACCATTCCTGGATGGCCATCACAATCGAGAACGCGCAGGACGCGTGGGTGCGGCAAGTCACCGCCGAGCATTTCGCCGGTTCGATGGTCGCGATTTACGAAAGCGGCAAACGGGTGTCGGTCGAGGATTGCGTCTCGCTCGCTCCGATTATCGGCGCAACACGTTCTTCACAATGGGTCAGATGACGCTATTCCTTCGCTGCTTCGCGGAGAACGGTCGCCATGATTTCTCCGTCGGCCACTGCGCCGCGGGTCCGAACGCGTTCGTGCAGTGCGAAGCCACCCGTGCATTGCGCGACAGCGGCCCCGTCGAAAGCTGGGCGTCGGGCGCGCTCTACGACAATGTAACGATCGACGGCAATGGGCTCAGCCTGGCCAACCGCGGCAGCGGCGCGCAAGGCGCCGGTTGGGCCGCCGCGAACTCGGTGCTGTGGCAGTGCAGCGCGGCGCGGATTCGCTGTGAGAATCCGCCGGCCGCGCAAAACTGGGCCTTTGGTTGTTGGGGCGAGTTCGAGGGCAACGGCATCTGGCGAAAGTCCAATGAGTCTGTTTCGCCGGACAGCCTTTTCGCAGCGCAGGTGAACGACCGGCTCGGCGATGCAGCGGCGCAGCGTCTTCAACTCATGCCGCGTCGGAGGGAGGAATCGAGCAACCCGCCGGTTGCGAAGGCGCAGCAATTGACGGCCGCGTCGCGTCATCCCGCGCCGCAACTTGCGGATTACATCGCGTCCGCTCCGACGCGAAACCCGATTCCCGCCGAGCCAGGTGGCGCGGAGCGAATCGAACAGGCCATAAAGTCCGCTTTCGGTAGCAGCCGAGGTAACGAGGCTCTGACTTCGATTCCGCAATCCGCAATCCACAATCCGCAATCGAATCAGAGCCTCCTTACGCCGGCTGCCGCGCAGAAGTTGGTTATTACCAACGGTTGGCTCACTTGCGACGGTCGCTTGCTCATCGGCGCCAGCACCGAAGTCAACTGGTGGCGCGGCAACATCCGTCCAAGTGAAGCGAGCGCTTTCGGCGCCGGCGTGACACGGTTCGCGCCGGGACGCATGGGCCGCGGCTACACCGACGATCTGGAAGAGTTGGCAGACGCGATGGTGGCGGACGGGCAAGCCGCTCTCGATCACCACTACGGCCTCTGGTACGATCGCCGTCGCGACGACCACGAACGCGTCCGCCGCGTGGACGGCGATGTTTGGCCGCCGTTTTATGAGCAACCATTCGCGCGCAGCGGCCAGGGCGCGGCCTGGGACGGCCTTAGCCGCTACGATCTCACGAAGTTCAGCCCGTGGTATTGGAGTCGGCTGAAACAATTCGCAGATCTTTGCGACCAGCGCGGGTTGGTTTTGTTCCATCAAAATTATTTCCAGCACAACGTCCTGGAGGCCGGGGCGCACTGGGCGGATTTTCCGTGGCGTCCAGCGAACAACATCAACGACACGGGCTTTCCCGAACCGCCGCCTTACGCGGGCGACAAGCGCATCTTCATGGCGGAGCAGTTCTACGATGTCACACATCCGGTACGCCGCGAGCTGCACCGCCGCTACATCCGCCAGTGCCTGGACAATTTCGTGGACAACGCGAACGTCCTGCAGTTCCCGGGCGCCGAATACACCGGACCGCTGGAGTTCGTGCAATTCTGGCTTGACACGATTGAGGAGTGGGAACAGGAGAAGAGACAGGAAATCGCAAGTGCTCCTCGTGAATCGGGTCGGGTGAACCGGCATCGCAAGCCGCTCGTGGCGCTGAGCTGCACAAAAGACGTCCAGGACGCGGTGCTCGCGGACGCGGAACGCAGCGCGTTGGTCCCGCGCCAGTTCGAGCGTCAGTGGAGGGGCGGTCGTCCGGCCGATACCGACCTGGCGCAGATGGCGGCGGAATATCGCGCGAAGTTTCCGGGGAAGGCGATCATTTGCGACTTCGATTCGGGCGCATGGGCCTTTCTCTGCGCCGGCGGTTCGATTCCGAAACTGCCGCGAACCACGGACGCGCGATTGTTGAAGGCTATTCCGCGAATGCAGCCGTGGCCCTCCGGCTCCGGCACGAATCGTTGGACATTACGCGAGCGTGGGCAGCAATGCCTGATTTGCCTCGCCGGTGGCGCGAAGGCCCAAGTGGATTTGTCCGAGGAGAGCGGCGTGTTCCGCGCGTATGCGGTGAATCCGCGAACGGGCGAGTTGAAACCACGGCAGGAAAACATTCGTGGAGGCGGTTTGGCGAAGCTGCTCGGCAGCGAAGACGGATTGAGCGTTGTATGGATCGTCAAGGAGTGAAAAATGAGTTTCTCCCTCGCTCCGATGAAGGGGAAGGACGCGCTCACCAACACTCACGCCGGCGCTTCCTCACCCGTTCGGCAGCCGCAGCCGTCACAAGTTTCGTGTTGCCCGGAAGTTATCTATTGCGTGCGGCGGAGAAGGATTCATCTAAGGCAAGCACTGGCAGCCACCGCTACAAAGTCGCTGTCTGCGACTGGATGATTCTCAAACGGCAGAAACTCGGCGCGTATCAACTCGCCAGGGATATCGGCGCGGATGGTGTCGAGGTGGACATGGGCAGCCTGGGCGAGCGCGAAACGTTCGACAACCAACTCGCCAGGCCTGAAGTGCGCCGGCAGTTCCTCGACAAGGCCCGCGAACTCAACCTCGAGATCTGCTCGCTGGCGATGTCCGGGTTTTACGCTCAGTCATTCGCCGAGCGTCGTACGGTTCAACGAATGGTGAAGGACTGCATTGACACTTTGAAGGCGATGAACCTGAAGGTCGCGTTCCTGCCGCTGGGCGTGCGTGGCGACCTGGTGAAGCAGGCCGGTGTCATTATCGGCCTCGAAACCGCGTTGTCGGCAGCGGAGGAAGTGAAGCTGCTCGAGGACGTTGGCTCCCCCGCCGTCCGCAGCTACTTCAACTTCGCCAACGCGCTCAAGGCCGGTCGCGACCTGCACGCGGAGCTGCGTGCACGGGGCAAGGACTACCTCTGCCAGATTCACTGCACTGACGAGGACGGTGTGTTGCTTCAGGACAACCAACGACTCGACCTGCGCGCGGTCAAAGGGACGCTGGATGAAATGGGCTGGAGCGGCTGGCTGGTGATCGAACGTTCGCGTGACGTGAAGGACGCGCGGAACGTGAAGAGGAACTTCGGGGCCAACGCGGCGTACGTGAAATCTGTGTTTCAGACAGGGTGAGAAACACGAATCCATTACTAAAGGGTTTCGTGGCCTGGGTCGCGCTCCTCTTAACGTTGGCGGCGCCGGTCGCTCGCGGGGTTGAAAACTCCGTCGAGCAATGGGGCATGTTTGAACTTGCGCTCAGAGGCCCAACGAACGGAAATCCATTCATGGACGTCCGCTTCTCGACGCGGTTTTTCCAGGACGACACTTCGATTGAGGCGGCGGGGTTCTACGATGGCGATGGCGTGTATCGCGTGCGCTTCCTGCCGGAGAAGCAGGGGCGCTGGCGTTACGCGACGATGAGCAACGCCGCGGAGCTGGACGCAAAGAGCGGCGAGTTCACGGCAAGGAACCCCTCGGCGAAGAACCGCGGACCGGTGCGCGTCGCCAACACGTTCCACTTCGCCTACGCAGACCGGACGCCCTACAAACCGGTTGGCACGACTTGTTACGCCTGGAACCACCAGGGCGAGGAACTCGAGCAGCAGACGCTCAAGACGCTGGCGGCATCGCCGTTCAACAAGCTCCGGTTCTGCGTCTTTCCCAAACACTACGACTGGAACACGAACGAGCCGCCGCTGTATCCGTTCGAGGGCAGGGCGCCGCGCACCTGGGATTTCGAGCGGTTCAATCCGAAATTTTTCCAACACTTGGAACGGCGCATCCTCAACCTTCAAAAGCTCGGTATTGAGGCGGATACCATTCTATTTCATCCCTATGACCAGGGGCACTGGGGCTTCGACCGCATGACAGCCGTGGCGGACGACCGTTACTTGCGCTACGTCGTGAGCCGGTTCGCGGCGTTCCGAAACGTGTGGTGGTCGTTGGCGAACGAATACGATTTCATGACGGAGAAGAGCGAGCAGGACTGGGAGCGCTTCGGCCAGATCGTTTCCGCGAGCGACCCGTATCATCATTTGCTTTCCCTCCACAACGGCAAACGCCTGTTCAACCACACCCGACCGTGGATAACGCACGCGAGCATCCAGAACGGATCAGCGGTGGAAGACGCCGGGCGCGCCGTGCTGCTGCGCGACGCGTATCGCAAGCCGGTCGTTTACGATGAGGTGAAATGCGAGGGCGACATCCCGAAACGCTGGGGCAACCTCTCTGCGGAGGAGCTGGTTTATCGTTTCTGGCAGGGCACGATCGCCGGCACCTACGTGGGTCACGGCGAAACCTACTTGCACGCGTCGGCCGTTCTCTGGTGGTCGAAAGGCGGCGTGCTGCGCGGGCAGAGTCCGCTTCGCCTCGCGTTCCTGCGTCAGGTGCTTGAAGACAGCCCGGCGGCAGGAATCGAGCCGATCGACGAGTGGCAAAACCCGGAATATGGCGGCCAGCCGGCGGAATATTATCTGGTCTATCTCGGCAAACAGACGCCAACCTCCTGGGAGTTCAAACTGCCCAACCCACCGCAAGGGAAGAGCATGACGGATGGCATGCAGTTCAAGGCGGAAGTTCTCGACACGTGGAATATGATCATTACGCCCGTCGAAAGCGTGTTCACGCTCGGAAAGAAGACCGAATATTTCTGGGCGGACAAAGACGGCCGGAGCATCGCGCTTCCGGGGAAGCCGTACATGGCGATCCGGATTAAGCGGGTGACGGAGTAAAGAAATCGCAGCCTCTAATGAATATGGAAGACCCGTTGAATATCCCTCCAATCAAAGCGCATTTGTCACTGATGGTTGTGTTCGTGCGCGCTGCGGTTGGTGCCTCGCACCCAGCCGAGCTCCGTCTTTCAATCCCTACGGGATTGCGTCACTCAGCCCAGGGTTGGCCGCGCCAGCGGACTACCCTGGGTCAACCATCCAAAATGATTTCCAACCTCAAGGGGGTTGCGTC
>QHPW01000249.1:0-2466 GCA_003219675.1 Verrucomicrobiota bacterium | reverse complement strand
TAGAAGCCACAATCCCTTTGGCATTTGCCGAATTGCCGGAAAAGTCGTCGCGTTGTTTGCACTGGCCGGTTCGTTTGCCTTCATCGCCGGCGCAGAGACTATTCCTGGTAATACCAGCGCGAGCCCACACGCCAAAGCTCAGCCCGTCGGATTGAACGAGGTGCGCTGGACCCGCGGTTTCTGGGCGGACCGCTTCGAGAATTGCCGCACGCAAATGATTCCCGCCATGTGGCGGCTGATGGAAGGCACGAACTACAGTCATTACTTCCAAAATTTCCGCGTCGCCGCCGGACTGGCCGAAGGCCGCCACCGCGGCGCGCCGTTCAACGACGGCGACTTCTACAAATGGATGGAGGCCGCTTGCGCGATGCTGGCGGTCACCAAGGACGCGGAACTCGACCAGCGCCTAAACGACATCATCAGCGTCATCGCCAAAGCCCAGCGCGCGGACGGTTACCTCCACACGCCCGTGCTGATCCGCGCGCGCAACGGCGACACCAACGCGCTGCCGTTTCAGGACCGGCACGACTTCGAGATGTATAACCTGGGCCACCTGATGACCACGGCGTGCGTCCATTATCGTGTCACCGGCCGGACAAACCTGCTCGCCGTAGCCTGCAAGGCGGCGGACTTTCTCGACGCGACATTCCGCGGCGCCTCGCCCGAAGCGGCGCGCAGTCCGGTCTGTCCCTCCCACTACATGGGCCTGGTGGAGCTGTATCGCGTGACGCGCGAGCCGCGTTATCTGGAGCTGGCGAAGTCGATCTTCACACTGCGCAGCCAAATCGCCGGCGGTAGCGACGACAATCAGGATCGAATTCCGTTCCAGCAGCAGACAAATGCGCTGGGCCACGCCGTTCGGGCCAACTACCTTTACGCCGGGGCGGCTGATCTGTTCATGGAAACCGGCGATCGTTCGCTCTGGGCGCCGCTGGAGGCGATTTGGACCAACGTCGTTCATCAGAAGATGCACATCACCGGCGGCTGTGGCGCGCTCTACGACGGCGCGTCACCAGACGGCGCGAAGGATCAGAAGTCCATCACGCGCGTTCATCAGGCCTACGGTCGGAACTATCAGTTGCCAAACCTGACCGCGCACGACGAGACGTGCGCGAACATCGGCAACGTGCTCTGGAACTGGCGCATGTTCCTCGTCACCGGCGAGGCGCGCTTCATGGACGTCGCTGAACTCGCGCTTTACAACAGCGTGCTCTCCGGCGCGAGCCTCGACGGGACGAATTTCTTCTACGTGAACCCGCTGCGCGCGCGCGATCCACCGCCGACGGAGCTGCGTTGGTCGCGCACGCGCGTGCCGTTCGTCAGTTCGTTCTGCTGCCCGCCAAATCTGGCGCGCACGATTGCTGAATCCGCCAGCTATGCTTACAGCAAGTCCGACCGCGCCATCTGGGTGAATCTTTACGGCGGCAGCGCGCTCCGGACGAAACTCGTGGGCGGGCACATCGTGAGCCTGACGCAGGACACCGACTACCCGTGGAACGGTCGCGTGCGGATCACGGTCAACGAGTGCGGCAGCGAGGAATTCGCGTTGAAGCTGCGCGTCCCCGGCTGGGCAAAAGACGCGACGGTGCGAATCAACAACCTTTTGGATGAAATCATCCATCCGGTCCCCGTGCCCGGAAGCTATCTCGTACTCCGTCGCGTATGGAAATCGGGTGACGTGATTGACCTCGATTTGTCTATGCCGGCACGCTTGATGGAGGCGCATCCGCTGGTGGAGGAGACGCTCAACCAGGTCGCCGTGCAACGCGGGCCGGTCGTCTTTTGCCTCGAATCAACCGACCTGCCGCCTGCCACGCGGCTGACGGACGTGTCAATTCCCGCGGACATTGACCTCGTCGCACGTTACGATAAACGTTTACTGGGCGGCGTTGTGGTTCTGGATGCCGTGGCGCAAGTGCGCCCGTCGGCAAATTGGAACGGGCAGCTCTACCGTGAATTCCGCCCGGCGCCCGTCAGGTTTGCCAAAGTCAGTTTCATTCCGTATTCCGTGTGGGGCAACCGCGGCAGATCGGAAATGAGCGTGTGGCTGCCGGTGGCCTTTCCGCAGAAAAAGTGAGCGGATCAACCGTGGCCTCGGCGGCATGATACCTCAGTGTTATAAAGTAATTCCAATGCGAGATCCCAACGAGCTTAAGCCCGGTGCGCGCGCGAGAGGGCGCGCGCGCGCTCGGGTTTCATGGCCGCAATGCATGGGAAAACAAAAGGGGGCTATTCATGAACCTGGTGGGGCGAGCGTCCTCGCGAGCCCTGATTTCGGTCCTTTGGAGATCAGGGCTCGACGGAGTCTTGCCCCACCGTTCTGGCCCCAATGTGCGCCAAAAAAGGCGTCGGGGCGTTACCCCTCTCCCGGCCTTCGGCCACCCTCTCCCCGTTTGGCGGGGAGAGGGCAGGGAGAAGGGCGTCTCCACCGGTGCAAACTTTTGTTGCATATGCAACAAAAGTTTG
>QHPW01000041.1 GCA_003219675.1 Verrucomicrobiota bacterium | reverse complement strand
AGTCGCGCATGAGAGCAACCGCGCCGCAAAACTCGTCAGCAACTTCCTGTCGTTCGCGCGCGAACAGCCGATGCACCGCGAGGCAGTGGATTTGAATGATCTGGTCAGGCGGGTGGCTGAATTGCGCAAGCTGTATCTGCAAAATGCCCGGGTGGAGCTGCGTTTGAACCTGGACCCGCAATTGCCGGCCACGCAAGCCGACCCCGAACAGATTCAGCAAGTACTCGTGAATTTATTGAACAACGCCACCCATGCGCTTTCCGAGGCGCCAGGTGCCGGACGCGCGCAGATTTCCACGCAACGCAACCAGGACGTCGTTCAGATCCTGGTGGAAGACAACGGCCCCGGCGTGCCGCCGGAGGTGCTGCCTTATATCTTTGAGCCGTTTTTCACCACCAAGGACGTGGGCAAAGGCACCGGACTGGGACTGTCGATTGCGCACAGCATCCTGGCTGATCACGGCGGACGGATCGCCTACCAGCCTGCGGCCCTGGGCGGCGCGGGCTTTGTCCTCGAATTGCCGATTGTCAGTCCGGACGCCGATACGCGACCACCTGAGCCGGCCGCCCCATTTCCCATGCGGACGGAGGCAGCCAAAGCGCAGTCGGCCCAGATCCTGGTTCTCGACGACGAAAAGGCGATTGCCGAACTGCTGAGTGAAATGCTGAGCCTGCTCGGTTATTCTACCAGCTTGTGCCACTCCGCCCTGGACGCGCTGGGACTGATCGAGCGGCGCAAGTTCGACCTGATCCTCTCCGACTTTCGAATGCCGAAAATGAACGGTCAGGAGTTTTATCAGACTGCGATTCAAAAGAAGCCGGAACTGGCGCGTCGCATCATCTTCCTGACCGGCGACGTCGTCAACGAGGAGACGCAGGCGTTTCTGCAATCTACCGGCAATCCCCATCTTTCCAAGCCGTTTCAACTCGCGCGCGTGGAGCAGATCGTGGCGGAGGTCCTGCGGCAAAACGCCGTGGCCCCATGATTCCGACGGCCGCCTTCAGCGGCGGATCCGCTTTCCACGAACCGCAAACGACGACGAGGACGATCCTGTTCATGGTCCCAATGCGCGGTGGCAAAACCGAGGGGGCTTTCCATGAACCGCAAGCTGGCGCGGGCTGTCCCCAGCCCGCCGGGCCGCGGCGCGGTGAGGACACCCGCGCACTACCGTTTTTCGGAGGTTCATGGTCCCAATGCATGCGCAAAAGCGAAAGGAGGCTTTCCAGGATGCGAACGCAAGCCCGTGAATCTCTTGTTGACTCCCCGTGACAATTTGATGCAACCTCGCGCCAGCACAAAGAACTTGCGGTGTCGGTGTCAGAAAGACAGATGTCAGTGATGTGTAGTGAGACATTCAGTGATCCTGCCGGTGCAGAATCCCCCCACTGGGTTTTTTGAGCGGGACAACCAATAGTATGAACAACGAATCCAGACTCTTCGTCGGTAATCTCTCTTACCAAACGATGGAAAACGATCTGCAGGAGTACTTCTCTCAGGCGGGTGTTGTCACTTCTGTAAACCTGATGCTCGATAAATTCACCGGCAAATCCCGCGGCTTCGCCTTCATCGAGTTCTCCACGCCGGAAGAAGCCAACAAAGCGGTCGAAATGTTCCACAGCAAGGAATTTCAAGGCCGCCAGCTCACCGTCAACATCGCGCGGCCTCGCGAAGAGCGCCCGCCTCGTTCCGGGGGTGGCGGTGGCTTCCGCGGTGGCCGTGATGGCGGCCGTCGCGAGCGCTACTGAAGGAATTTTTTAGAACGGTGTTGCGGCGGGCCGGGTTGTTCCCGGCCCGTTTGCTGTTGGAAAAGGTTTCCTAAGTCCAGGCCTGGCCGGGCTGACGAGCCAGGATACTCACGAGGAACGCGGCCCCGCGAGGACGCTTCCCCGAGCTCCCCAAACCGGTTCCACCCAACCGATTTGTCGCGAATAAGCATTTGACACTCACTGGCATCAACTCTAGTTTGCCCTCTGAAAAGTTTATGGCTGAAAACATCCCAAACACTCCATCGGGTGCCGTCCCGCCAAGACCCGCCGAGGCCGCGAAAGTGCAGCCCAAAAAAGAGACGGTGCGAATCAATTTACCTCCGAAACCGACCGCCGCTCCTACCATCAAAATTCCCGCCCCGGCGCCGACAGCGTCCGCGGCTCCTGTCGCTGCTCCGGTGGCGCCGGCCGCAACCCACGCGCCGGCACCCGCGGCGCCGACACCGGCTCCACGATCTGCGGCTGCGGCTCCCGCCGGAAGGCCCGCGCCGGCCCCGCGACCCGCGCCGGTCACGGCAGGCGTCGACGGTCTGGACAGAGCCCTGGCCATCGGCGCCGCTGTGATTGCGGTGGTGGTTTTGGTTCGGGTTTTGATGCTGTAGGTTTCAGAATTTCCGGCCATCGCTTTATCCTCGAACCCATTCAAGCTGTATGTTCGCTGCAAACATTGTCACTTTAACCGAAACCAATTTTGACCAGGAAGTGTTGAATTCGCCCACGCCGGTGCTGGTGGATTTCTGGGCCGAATGGTGTGGTCCGTGCAAAATGATCGCGCCGATTCTGGATGAACTCGCCAGCGAATACGACGGGAAGGTGAAAGTCGGCAAGGTCAACATTGACGATCAACAGTCGATTGCCACGGAGTACGGCATTCGGGCCATCCCCACGCTTCTGATTTTCAAGGACGGCGAAGTGGCGGAGCAGGTGGTGGGCCTGCGCAGCAAGCGCGACCTGAAGGCCAACCTCGATAAGGTGGCCGTCTGAGCCGCGCAGGGCGGGCGAGGTGTCATGCCACTCATCGTCACGCCCGGGCAACTGACCCAGCGCGCTGAATTATATCATCAATTGGCCTCGTTGATGAGCGCCGGCGTCGGGATGATTCCGGCGCTGGAAATGATTTGCCGCAGGCCGCCGAGTCACTCGTTCCGCAAGCCGCTCTCTCAACTGATCGCGAAAATCACTCAAGGCGCCACCGTCACCGAATCCATGCTGAGCCTGGGCCGCTGGCTTCCTTCCTTCGATCTGGCGCTGATTCAGGCCGCCGAACAGAGCGGACGCCTGCCGGAGAGTTTTCGATTGCTCGCCAATTACTACAATGAACGCGCCCAGCTGGTCCGCAGCTTGATGTCCCAGGTGGCCTATCCGATTGTGCTTCTGCACTTCGCGTTGTTGGTCTTTCCCACCCCGATGCTGACGCGTCTGGTCTGGAACGGCGAGATCATGCCGTTTTTGCAACAGAAATTCGAGGTGTTCGTCCCGCTTTATGCCGTTGTCTTCATGATCGCCCTGGCGTCGCAAGGAAGGCATGGCGAAGCCTGGCGCTCGAAGATCGAGCGGATCACCAGCCTGATATGGATTCTCGGTCGCGCCCGGCGCGAACTGGCGCTGGCCCGCCTTTCCGCGGCGCTGGAAGCGCTGATCTCTGCCGGCGTATCCATCCTCGATAGCTGGCCATTGGCCGCCGAAGCCAGCGGTTCGCCCGCACTGCGCCGGGCGGTGCAATCCTGGAAACCGCGCCTTCAGTCCGGCGAGACGCCCGGTGAAATGCTGGTGCGGGGCTCGGATTTTCCCGAGCTTTTTTCCAATCTTTACAACACCGGCGAAATCAGCGGGCAGTTGGATGATTCGCTGCGCCGGTTACATCATTACTATCAGGAGGAATCTTCCCGCCGGTTGCGCGCCTTCATCCGCTGGTTTTCGCTGCTGATCTACCTCGGGATCGCGGGAACGATTGGCTACATGGTCATCAGCTTCTGGACCCGTTACTACGGCAACCTGCTTCAAGGGTTCTGAACGGTGGGGCGAGACTCCGTCGAGCCCTGATCTCCGATGGCCAGTAAATCAGGGCTCGACGGAGTCTCGCCCCACCCGGTTCATGGAAACAGGGCCGGGTGAGGGGCGCTCCTGTTTCCAGCCTGATCGCGTCATTGTACAAAAGCGTTGGTTATACCACGCTGGCTTCCGCGCATGACGCTGTCCGACTTGCTCTCAAACGAAGAACTGCGCCGTCACGAATTTCCCGTTGCGCGTGAGAAAATCTTTCTCGCTCACGCCGGCGTTTGCCCGTTGCCGCGCCGCGTTTCCGACGCCGTTCGCGAGTACGCCGGGTCATGCACCCAGGGCGACCAGGAAACACTCCTGCCCGCTCTCCAGATGCGGCATTCGCGCGAGCTTGCGGGGCGTCTGCTCAACGCCCAGCCGGAGGAAATCGCGTTCGTCGGCCCGACCTCACTCGCACTCAGCTTCGTGGCCGCCGGACTGCCCTGGAGAAAGAATGACAACGTCCTCGTTTATTTCGACGATTATCCCGCGAACGTTTATCCGTGGATGGCGCTGGCTGAACGCGGCGTGGAAGTCCGTTGCCTGAGCACGCGCGAGCTCGGCTGCATACGTCCGTTGGAAGTGATAGGTCAGGTGGACAAACAAACCCGGCTGGTCGCGCTGGCGTCATGCCATTTCGTGTCCGGCTACCGGATTGACCTGAACGCCATCGGCCAGGCGCTGCACGAACGCAACATCCTGTTCTGTGTGGATGCCATCCAAACGCTCGGCGCGTTTCCAACCGCCGTCGAACACATAGATTTTCTCGCTGCCGACGCGCACAAGTGGCTGCTCGGCCCATGCGCCGCCGGCATTCTTTACGTGCGAAAAGGGCTTCAGGACAATTTGCGTCCCGCGGCTTACGGCTGGCACAACGTACTTTGCACCAACTACGTCGCTCAGGAGCAACTCGTCTTCCGCCCCGACGCTCGCCGCTACGAAGCCGGCACCCAAAACCTTCTCGGTCTGGTCGGGCTGAACGCGGCGATGGAACTGTTGTTGGAAATTGGCATCGACAACATCGCCGCCGAATTGTTGCGCAAGCGCGCGCTGCTGGTTCCCGCGCTGAAGAACAAAGGCTATACCGTGCTGCATGCCGACGTGCCGCCCGCCAACGCCAGCGGCATCATCACGTTTTATCGCGAGGGCGCCGGCATGGCCGCGCTGTACGAAAAGCTTGAAGCCGCCAACATCATTGCTTCGCTCCGCGCCAACCGAAGTGGACGCCAGCACCTTCGACTCTCCCCGCACTTCTACAACACCGATGCCGAGTTGCAGCGCGTTGTGCAGCTCTTGTAGGAGAGAATACCCCGAATTTTGTGCGCCCATGCGCCCCTGAACCTGCCAGCCCGCCCCCTCACCCGCCCTTCGGGCACCCTCTCGGTTCATGGGTATCCGAAAGCTGTTCAGAAATGTTTGCGACATTCAGCGAGAAGGATTGCGCATTAAAAATTCGTTTGTGACGACCGCATTGGACAGGCCGTTCGTCTCGTAAAGACAAAAGCGAATTTCCCTTTGTGTCAGGAGCGGGAATTCCCACAAAATCTCCTCTGCCACGACTTTTGAGCCGCCATCGATTTTTGCCGTGTTGCTTTCCAAACAAAACTTGCCAGCGCCGAGATGCTCAGGCTTACTTTGCCGGGTTTGATTTTGATCTGATGCCCAAATTCGATTCCGAACTGTTAGCCAAAGCCAAATCGCTCGGTTTCTCCGACCAACAGCTTGCCCATCTGACCGGTCAAACCGAAGATGCCGTCCGCGCTCAACGCAAGAAGTTCGGCATGGTTCCGAGTTTTCGTCTGGTCGATACCTGCGCCGCTGAATTTGAGGCTTACACACCCTACTATTCGGTAAAGACCGCATCATGATCCTGGGCGGCGGGCCCAACCGTATCGGGCAGGGGATCGAGTTCGACTACTGCTGCTGCCAGGCCGCTTTCGCGCTGCGCGAGGCCGGCTATGAGACCATCATGGTCAACTCGAACCCGGAAACGGTTTCGACCGACTACGACACCAGCGACAAGCTTTACTTCGAGCCGCTCACGCTCGAAGACGTGCTGCACATTTATGATCGCGAGAAGTGCTGGGGCGCGATCGCGCAGTTCGGCGGGCAGACACCGCTCAACCTCGCGCTGGGCCTGCAAAAGAACGGCGTCAACATCATCGGGACCTCGCCGCAGAGCATTGAAATCGCCGAGGACCGCAAGCTTTTCGCAGCCATGCTCAACAAGTCGAATATCCCGCAACCGCCCAATGGAATTGCGACGAATGAAGCTGGAGCGCTCGAAGTCGCGAAGGAGCTTGGCTACCCGATCCTGGTGCGACCTTCCTTCGTACTGGGAGGCAGGGCGATGCAAATCGTCTATTCCGACGCCGAGTTGCAGCACTACATGCGGTTCGCGGTCGAAGCCTCCCCCGAACGCCCCGTGCTTGTGGACAAGTTTCTGGAAGACGCGACGGAAGTGGACGTGGATTGCATCGCGGATGTCGGGCATTTCGGTGATCCGGAGCGAGGCACCATTGTCATCGGCGGCATGCTGGAGCACATCGAGTTCGCGGGGGTGCATTCCGGCGACGCAGCGATGGTGCTGCCGCCGCATACTCTCTCCAGGAACGTGATCAAGGCCATCCGCGAATACACGCACGCGATGGCGCGCGAGCTGAAGGTCATCGGCCTGATGAACGTGCAATACGCCGTGAAAGCAGACAGGGTTTACGTGCTGGAAGTCAATCCGCGCGCGTCGCGCACCGTGCCCTTTGTCAGCAAGGCCATTGGCGTGCCGCTGGCCAAACTGGCGGCCAAAGTGATGGCGGGCAAAAAACTCACCGAACTCGGATTGACCGGGGAAATCCGGCCGGCGTATTGGGCGGTGAAGGAATCGGTGTTTCCTTTCAACCGCTTTCACGGCCAGGATATTCTGTTGTCGCCCGAAATGCGTTCGACCGGCGAGGTGATGGGCCTGGATGCAAATCTGGGCATTGCCTATGCGAAGTCGCAGATGGCGGCCAACGCGCCGCTGCCGCTGAGCGGGCGCGTCTTTATCAGCGTGAGCGACGCCCACAAGAAGGACGCAGTCGCAGTGGCCCGGCAATTCGCCGAATTGGGTTTTGAGATTATCTCCACCAGCGGCACGGCGACCGTGCTGGAAGAGGCCGGCCTGAAGGTGCGGCGTATCTTCAAGCTGGCGGAAGGCCGCCCCAACGCTCTGGACCTGCTCAAGAACCGTGAGGTTCATCTGGTCATCAACACTCCCTCCGGCCAGGCGCCGCGGGCGGATGAGGTGAGAATCCGCACTTCCGCGGTGTACACCAACACGCCGATTATGACGACGTTGGGCGGGGCGCGCGCCGCCGCGCTTGGCATTGCCGCGCTGAAGCAGAGCGGCTATGGCGTGAGGACGTTGCAGGAGTATCACTGAGGGAGCGCGGAGTCATGGAGTATTGGAGCGCCGGGGTAATGCACGCCGCTCCATCACTCCATTACTCCGTTATCTTCCGAACACTTCCCAGCCGAAACGCAGGATCATCGCCGCGGCGACAATCAGGAACAAGTTGCGGACAAAGGTGTTTCCTTTGAGGACCGCCAGCCGGCTTCCCAGGAGCGAACCCATCAGGTTGCAGAGTCCCATGGGCACTGCAAATTGGTAGAGAATTCTGTGAGTGGCGGCGAAATAAATCAGCGCCGACAGGTTGGCGGCGAAGTTGATGACCTTTGCGCTGGCTGACGCGGTCAGGAAGTCGAAGCCGAACAGTCCGATGAAGATGAAAATGAGAAAACTGCCCGTGCCCGGCCCGAAAAAGCCGTCATAGAACCCGATAGCAATGCCGACCAGAATCCCGTACAGCCGCTCGCGATGGGCCGTGAACTGCGGGCCGTGAAGGCGGCCGAAGTCTTTTCGCAGACCGGTGTAGATGGCCACGGCGACGAGCAGAAACAGGACAAGGGGCTTCAGCGCCTGTGCGTTCATCAGTGAAACCGCGCGGGCGCCAAGAAACGAGAACATGAATGCGGCCAGACCCGCCGGCAGAATCGAGTGCAAGTTCATCGGGACATGCCGTGAATATTGAATCACGGCCGCGCTCGTGCCGCAGATCGAGGAAAGTTTGTTCGTCCCGAATACGGCGGGAATCGATGCGGCCAGCGGTTTTGGCAGGAAGATGAAGAGCGCTGGCAGTTGGATCAGGCCGCCGCCGCCGACCACCGAATCCACGGAGCCGGCGAGAAAGGCGAACAGGCAAAGGCAAAAAATGTCCACAGGAACGCCCTGGAACCGCGGGACCATCCCGCTTGCTCCGATGTCGGCGGTTGCCAGAGATGTAAGACCAACGATCGGGGCCTAAAAGGACAAAGTTTTCACCTCTGGGGATCGCCCGGTTGAACCCGGGCCCGTTCCTCAGGCTGGATCGACGCGGTTGGAGTTCATGCTTTAGCATGTTGGCGGCCCGGAACAGCCTAAAGGCTGAACTCCAACAGGTTCGCCGGACAAACCAAAAAGACCTTGGCATTTTCGAGCATTTTCGACCGCTGCCGGTTTTTGGGTGCCGGTTTTTGGGGTGACAAGCGAGGCATAATGTGTTACACAAAATCTCATGCCATCCTCGGCGAAAGCCAAAAAGAGTCGCGTTTTATCTTCGCGCGGCGAAGTCAAACACATATTGCTGGTGGAGGACGACCCTGACCTGGCGGTGTTGCTGAAGGACTATCTGGAGGCGTACTTTTATCGGGTGACCTCCGTCGCCAACGGCGTCGCCGGGCTGAAAGCCATCCTGGATTCGGACTTTGACGTGATCCTCTGCGACGTGGTGATGCCGAAAATGGCGGGGGATATGTTTTACTACGCCGTTGAACGGGTCCAGCCGCACCTGTGCGAGAGGTTCATCTTCATTACGGCGCACGGAGAAAGCCCGCGCGTGCTGGAATTCCTGAATCAGGTGAGCGAGATGGTCCTGATGAAGCCGTTTCACCTGGATGATCTGCTGGAAATGATTCTGCTTCTTTTCCGCGAATTGGAAAGCACGATCAACAAGCTGGTTGTTCCCGAAAAATCGCCCGCGCTTGCCCCCGTTCCGCCGCAGACAGAGCTTCGTCCCCGGCTTCAGATTTGAATTGCCAGGCCCCGGTCATGGCCCGCCGGAGGCCTGCCCTTTGCCGGTGTGCCGGATGTCCTTCGCTTCGTAGAGATAGACGACTTCTTCAGCGACGTTGGTGGCGTGGTCGGCGATCCGCTCCAGGCTCTTGGAAATCACCATCAGGTTCAGGCAGCGTGTGATGGTGGTCGGCTTTTCCACCATGTAACTTGACAGCTCGCGATGCAATTGTCGGTTTAACGCGTCCACCTCCTTGTCGCGCGGGATGACCGCGCGGGCTTTTTCCGGATTGGCATTGACGAAGGCATCAAGGGCATCGCCGAGCATTTCCAACGCCATCTTCGCCATGCGCGGGATGTCGATGTAAGGCTT
>QHPW01000040.1 GCA_003219675.1 Verrucomicrobiota bacterium | reverse complement strand
AAAAAACTGATAGGCGGCCCGTCCTTCAAAGCTGATCGGCGCGCCATCTGCTTCGGTCGGCGTGATCCCGCCGTCGCGCCGAACCAGATTCAGACTGCGATGCCGACAGATGGCCGCGAACCACTCCGGCCCGGTCTGCGGCATGGGTTGCGGCTCGGGGTGGATTTGGCAAAAGCTTGACAAAGTGTTTGAGTCGGTGCTGCTGACCCCCAGCAGACGTCTGGCGGTCTGGTTCAACTCGAGAATGCGCAGGTCCTGCGCGTCGGCGATGACGATGCCTTCGCTGGCCTGGTCGAACAGGCTCCGATAACGCTCCTCGGTGGACACGATCTTCTTTTGCAGCAAGTCGGTCTTCGATTTGTAGGAACGGATTTTCCGGAACGCCAGTTGGTTGGTGAGCCGCACTTCCTCCAGCACCAGAACGATCATGCTCACGGCGATGAAAAGCTGAAGCACGGCGGAAATTAAATAACCGGAGCTGATCATCTGGTCGGAGAGCTGAAAGAACGGATAGGCCGCGATGTAAACGCCCCACAAAGAAAAACCGCACGCCAGCAGCCCGGCGCCAAGAAACTTTTGTTTCACGCGAAACCGGTAAAAACACCAGCCGGTCACCAGGCTCGCCAGCCCCACCAGCGCAAACATGGGTAACTGCATTTGCAGAAGACTGTCGAACTCATAAACGCCGAGGTAGCTCCAGATGAATAAATACGTGAGAAACAGGGCGAGTTGAGCGGGTCGGGTCCGCTGGTTGAGAAACCAGGCGCTGCCCCAAAGCAGAAATACCGCCGACGCGCCCACACACCACTGTTTGAGCATGATCATCCGCGGACTCTCCTGGACGTTTTGCGAAGCGATGCAGAGCCCCAGCCAGCACGCATGAAAAAGCCAGGCGACGGCCCAGAAACTGAAGTAACGGCGTCTGGTGTAGCGGTTCAGGTAGCAAAAAATGCCCACCAACACGCTGACACTGAGAAAGGAATCAATTAAAGCGGCCTTGAGGTACTCCCGAGGAAAATAGAGATCGAATGCGATGATGTCGTTCACGCTTTTCTCTTCGTTGCCGGGGAAAGCCGCCCGGAGTTTCAGCCAGCCCGGTTCGCCAGCGCCAGCCTAACACGATCGCCTGCCGGCAAACAGAACTTTCTCGCTTCGCGCTCACCAAATTGGGCGAGGATGAATGCTGAACCCGAATCCAGCTCTGCCCGCAACGCAGCTTAACGCGGCGGCGGTGTGTTCTTGTTCCGGGCATTCGCAGGCTTGGCCACCGGCGGCGGCAACTGGATAAAATTGTCTTTGCCCCGCTTCAGAATCGGCACGATGATGCCGTTGTGGTCCACGCCGAATCTCAGGAACTGAACCTGCAGATTTTGTTTTTCATGAACAGACATGAACATTATGTTTTGAGCGTCACACAGTCGCCCGAACCCTGAGCCGGGGTGAAGCCTTCACCCGATTTTCGTGCCGAAGTGTCCATCGGCGGCGAACGCACAGGAATTCGACGAGTTCGTGAGCTTGCTTAAGCACCGAAAGTGCCAGCGGAAAAACCTTCTCACCATTGCAGCGCCAAAATCGGCACTGTCCGTTTTTTGTAAATCGTGTCCCCAAATCGGTCAGCACCCGGACCCGGTGGTTCGGATTTGCCGGGTGCGCCGCCACCCAGGGGCACGACGGTACAGCTGCCGCCTGATCAGGAAATGAGGATGCTGATGGTAGTGTCTAATTTGGTGGCGGCGGTGCTGCGGCACCGCCGTGCGCCGCGGCAGCCACCCACCTTAAGCAGATTAGGACGCTACCATGCTGATTGCTCATTTGACGGTTGGCCACTTGTGCCTATAGATTGCCCTGGCTCATGAATTCCGCCACCAACATCGTCCTGTATGACGACCAATGCCCCATGTGCACCTTTCAGATGCGCGTAATGACGTGGCTCGACTGGTTCAACGTCACGAGCTTGTTGCCGATGTCCGATCCGCGCGCGAAGGAAGTCGCGCCCGGGCTGAAACCTGAGGACTTGTCGGCCGCAATCCACTGCGTGGCTGAAAACGGGAGGATTTATCGCGGCGCGCGTTGCATTCGCTACGTGGGAATGCGCATGCCGTTGCTCGTGCCCCTGGCGCTGATTCTCTGGATTCCCGGTGTCATTTGGGTCGCGGAAAAAATTTACACCTGGGTCGCGCGCAATCGTTACATTCTCAGTCGCGTCTTCGGTTGCAAGGAGGCGTGCGCCGTCCTGCCGCAGCGCGAGCGACGCAATGAAAAGGAAATTCAGACCGCGGGCAGCAAGAGGTGACGCCTGAGGCGTGATGCGCTTCGGGAGCAGGTTGAATTTGGAAGACAATTTCTAAATGGCGGGGCGAGAGTTCTCTCGGGCCCTGACTGGTTTGCGGCTCCGCCGAAGTCTCGTCCCGCCCATCGCAAATACTTTTTGAACTTCCAGACCCGACTACACCACGCCCTCGATCTGGCCCGACAGGCACTCCTCGCCGCGCGCGCCCGTGACGGTCACTGGACCGGCGAACTCTCCAGCAGCGCGCTCTCCACCGCCACCGCCGTCTGCGCGCTGGCCGTCGTCGAGAAGCACGATCCGTCACTCCGCACTCCGCACTCCCCACTCCGCATTCAGCGGGGTCTCGATTGGCTCGCGCAGCGCGTCAACGCCGACGGCGGCTGGGGTGACACCACGCTCAGCCTCAGCAACATCAGCACCACGACGCTGTGCTGGGCGGCGTTCGGCGTCGTGCCCGGCGCGGACGAAAAATATCGCGACGTCGTGAAACAAGCGAAGCACTGGCTGGCGCAACACGCAGGCGGAATTGAACCTGAAAGGCTCATTTTCGCTATCCTCCGGCGTTACGGCAAAGACCGGACATTCTCGGCGCCGATTCTCACAACGTGCGCGTTGAGCGGCCGGTTCGGCTCCGGCGCGTCGGCCTGGAAACGGGTATTGCCGCTGCCGTTTGAACTCGCTGCGCTGCCCCATCGATTTTTCGCCGCGCTTCGCCTGCCCGTGGTGAGCTACGCTTTGCCCGCGCTCATTGCCATTGGCCAGGCGCGGCATCACCATCTTCCTTCGCGAAATCCGCTCGCGCGGTTCGCAAGAAATCTGACGCGAAAGCGGACGCTTAAAGTCTTGACGGGCATTCAGCCGTCGAGCGGCGGTTTCCTCGAAGCCACGCCATTGACCAGTTTCGTGGTGATGAGTCTGGCGGGAAGCGGACAAGTGAATCATCCGGTGACGAAAAAGGGCGTGGAGTTCCTGGTTGCCTCGGCGCGCGACGACGGCAGTTGGCCTATCGACACCAACCTCGCGACCTGGGTGACGACGCTTTCCGTCAACGCGCTGGCGTTGGGGGGCGCGCGCGGCTCGCGTGCTGTTTCCGGCCGCCCGCCGGAAACTCTTTTCACCCTCGAAGACTGTGCCCGCATTCGCGACTGGCTGCTGAAACAACAGTATCGCGAGGTTCATCCTTACACGCGTGCCTCGGCCGGCGGCTGGGCCTGGACCGATCTGCCCGGCGGCGTGCCGGACGGGGACGACACCGCCGGCGCGCTGCTGGCGTTGCGCAATCTTTCCATAGCCGCGGTCTATGACCGGGGTGATTGCGGAGAAACGCGTCCCTCGGCGGTCACAGACCGCCGCTACACCGCCGAGAGCGTTCGCGAAGCCGTTATCGCCGGCGTCAACTGGCTGCTCGACCTGCAAAACTCCGACGGCGGCATTCCGACGTTTTGCCGCGGCTGGACAAACCTGCCTTTTGATCGTAGCGCCCCGGACCTGACCGCGCACGCTTTGCGGGCGTGGCACGCGTGGTTGCCGGACTTGCCGGAGCAATTGCAACGGCGTGTGCGGCGCAAGATGGAAAAAGGTCTGCGCTACCTCGCCCGCACTCAACGGATTGACGGCGCATGGCTTCCGCTCTGGTTCGGCAACCAGCACTTGCCCGACGAAACGAACCCGTTTTACGGCACCGCGCGGGTGTTGAGTGCGCTGGGCGAGATTGCAGGGCAGGCGTTCCCCCTGCCCTGCCAGAACTTCAGTTATCGAGCCGAAAATCCGCAAGCGGCGGCGGAGAATCTTTCGAGGTTTATGGATGCAGGCGAGTCGCCTGCGCTACTCTCGGCAATGATCGCGCGCGGCGTCGAGTGGTTGCTGTCCGTTCAAAAGAGCGACGGAAGCTGGGGCGCGTCGGGCCAAGGCCCGGCTTCCGTCGAAGAAACCGCCCTGGCCGTAGAGGCGCTGGCGGGAGTCGCCGAATGGAGTTCAGGGCCGGCAACACGCCAATCCTCCCGCGCGGATGGGAGGGACGCCGTGTCGGCGTCCCTGATCTTGGATGCGCGCGTTATTCGCGAAGCGGTGATGAAAGGCGGGAACTGGCTGATTGAAAAAGTGGAAAGCGGCGAATGGAGGAAACCCTCGCCCATCGGTTTCTACTTCGCGAAGCTCTGGTATTACGATCGGCTCTATCCGATGATCTTCACCGTCCGCGCCTTGAATCTCGCTGCCCGATCGCTGCGGTGAATCTCCTCCGCGTTCACAGATTAGGGGAGTGTCCTAATTTTCGGGTGGGTGCGCCGCTGCCGCGGCGCACGGCGGTGCAGCAGCACCGCCGCCATCAATTCAGGACACGACCCAGATTAGAAACGACTCGCCAAACCA
>QHPW01000039.1 GCA_003219675.1 Verrucomicrobiota bacterium | reverse complement strand
AAAAGGCGCGAGCTTGAGACAGCGCTTCGCACGGCGGGTCGTGTCGCCCGTGAAACGGAATTCTTCCTGATCGGTTCGCAGGCCGTTCACGCTTTTTGCCAGCGCCCGCCTGCGGAAGTTCTGTTGTCACAAGAGTGCGATCTTTATCCGATGACTCGCCCGGAGATAGCCAACCTTCTCGACGCCCGGCTCGGTCGCGGCTCCCGGTTCGCCCGGCGACGTGGGTTCTACGTGGACGTGGTCGCTCCGGAAATCGCCAGCCTGCCGACGGGTTGGCAGTCCCGGCTCAAACCGCTTCGCGTCGGTCGGACCACAGCGTGGTGCCTGGAAGTCCACGACCTGATCGTGAGCAAGTTGGCCGTTGGCAGGCTCAAGGACCTGGAGTTCACGGGCGCGCTTTTCCAAAGGCGTCTGGCCAACCCAAAAACCGTCCGTCACCGCATCCGGCAATTCTCCCGGCACCGGGACCGCGCCCGCCTTCGGTCGCGACTCCAGTCCGTGTTGGACGAATTGGGTTAGGAAAAATCCGCTTTCCGGCATCAGAGGAGAGATGCCTTACGGAGCGGCGACTTTCGCCCATCGGGTTCTACTTCGTGAAGCTCTGGTATTACGAACGGCTTTATCCGCAAATTTTCCTAGTCGGGGCGTTAACGCGGGTTGTTGAAGTGACTTGGGGAGCGCGGCGGAATAATCACTTAGACAATGAACCGAGGTACCATGCGGACTTGTGCCTTAAGTGCGGGAAGTATGCGGTCGAGTTCCGTGTGCAAAACCGCTCCGGAACGTTCGAAGAATGTTCAGGCGTTACAATGATAGTCGATGATTGAGTATGCTCTTGATCTATATATTTT
>QHPW01000248.1 GCA_003219675.1 Verrucomicrobiota bacterium | reverse complement strand
AAGAGATACACCAGATCGCCCTTCAATTGATTACGATAGGCTTCGTCGCTGCCCGGCTCCATGATCCAATCGACGATATCAAGCCCATAGCCGGCGTCGCGAAAACCGCTCCTCTTGTCCAAAAAACTTCCGGCGGCGACACCCGTCACATAGCCCTTTTTGCGAACGACCGCGTCGAGCGTCGGAGACGAAATAACGATCCGCTCGTCGTCCTCTGAAACGTTGAATTCGTTGGCCCCATTCGAACGTGTGGAATGGATGATGGAGAGGGCTGCAACAAAATAAACGATAAGCCTGAGCATAGATTCAAAGTAAGCGAGAGTTTCTTTCGCCCTTTCAGGGCTTGAACGCTTATTCATTCAGAACCCAGGGCGGCGCTCGCTTCACTTCGCTTGCCCTGGGCTATCATCTTTCGGGCTTTCAGCCCCTTCAATTTGAGCCTCACGTCGGCTATTTTCCTGTTAGATCGCGATTACTGGAAAATCCAGGCCCGCCCGCACGCCTTGCTTGTCGGACACGGGGCAGAAGGCCCGCCGGTCCGGACGGGACCAATGAATAATTCCGTTGTAGAGAGTTTCATTGGAAACGGCGGCCTCTGCCTCACCACCAAACAGAAACAGAGAGGACACGCTCACCAGTGCGAGCGCGGAGAGCTTGGGACGCCTGGCATTGATGGGGTACATAAGACAGTTGGATTTTTTATTTCACCGCCGCGCACGCCCGCCGCAGGTATTCCTCGAACTGCCAGTCGCCGCTGCTGCCAGTCTGGCGCGTAATGACGAGATCGAGGCTCGGCACGAAGGCAATGTATTGTCCGCCGGAGCCGGGCTTCGCGCGGGCGTCGGCGGGAATGCCGGCGCCGCTGCGACCGCCTTCGCCGGTCAGTCGCGCGGGCAGTTCCCAACCGTGGGAGAAGATTTGCGGGTTGAGCTTCCAGCGCATCTCCGGAGTCTTCACGTCGTGCGTCGGCGCGCCAGTTTCGTCCGCGAACCATTTCGGGATGACTTGCCGGGCCTTCCATCGTCCACCGCGAAGCATGCAGTAGGCGATTCGAGCAAGATCGCGCGCCGGCATGCCCAGTCCGTGTGAAGGATGCCGTCCGGAGCCTCCACGGAAGGGGTCGCCGCCCTCGTAATATTGAAACCACCAATGTTCGACGCCAATCGGTTTGAACAGCGCCTCGATGGCGAACTGGTCGTAAGGCTTGCCAGTTACCGTCTCACAGACCAGGGCGGCATGAGCCAGAGCGTGCGTGGAATAACCGCAGGCGGTGCCAGGATCGAAAGCAAGCTTCGCGGTTCGCTCGTCGCCGCTGTGGCCCAGGATGTATTCCCACGTGCCGTCGTTGGGCGCGCCCGTGGCTTCGGGGCAGATGCCTGAGGTGTGATTGAGCAACTGTTTCACTGTGATCTTCTCCTTGCGCGGATCGCTGAGCGGCCGCGCCCACGGGATGAATCGGAACGCCGGATCATCGAACTTCATTTTTCCCGGCGTCAAACCTAGCCGGCTCTGCTCGGAAGCAATCGCGAGCACCGTAGCGCAGATGGCTTTCGACACCGAAGCGACGCGGCGTGAATCTGTCTTGGCGCTGTTGCCCCGCTCCACTTCCAGCGCGATGTGGCCGTGGCGAATCACAACGGCGGCGAAGTCGCGGGTGTCTGAGTCGAGCAGCCACTGTTTGAGGCCGGCCAGGTTGTCCGGATCCATGCCCGCAAGAAGCCGGATGTCCTCGGACTTCTCCACCTTCCGCCAGCCGCCTTGCGATTCCGGCGGCGGAAAATACGCTTCAGGCTTCTTTGGATCCGCGAATGCGTCCGGATCGCCCTTTTCGACCGCTTCACGGACCAGACGGAACGCTGGCTCCAACGAATTACTTGCCGTGACGGCAGGCGAAGCCGCCACGGCGACAGAACCGATGACGGACAGCGTGAATGTGATCAGCGCAAAGCGGAGCATTCGAGGAACCGTGGACATGCGCACAGCAAAACCAGAATCATTCATCACTTCGCGCCCGCCGGCAGCACCTGCACCAGGAGCGACGAGGCGGCGTTGCCTCCGCGATAGACGCGATGCGTCGCTTTCCGGAAATCTTCCGGTTTCGCCGTCGGGATGTTCACGAACGTCTGCGGGTTGCGGTCCACGAGCGGGAACCACGAACTTTGCACCTGCACCATCACGCGATGGCCGCGTCGGAAAGTGTGGAAGATGTCCGGAATCCCGAACTCGATCTTCGCGACCTTCCCCGGCTCGAACGGTTCGGGCCTCTCGAAGCTGTTGCGAAATTTCCCGCGGAAAACGTCGCCGCGCACGAGTTGCTGGTAGCCGCCCATCGCGACGTGCGCCGGATTCGGATTCGGATCGGGGAAGTCGCCGGCATAAACGTCCACCAGCTTGACCACCCAGTCCGCATCGGTGCCGGTAGTGGAAACGTGCAAGCTCGCCTTCAGCGGGCCGGCGAATGTGAGGTCTTCCTCCAACGGTTCGGTCTCATAGACCAGCACGTCCGGCCGCGACCAGACGGAACGCTGGCTCCAACGAATTACTTGCCGTGACGGCAGGCGAAGCCGCCACGGCGACAGAACCGATGACGGACAGCGTGAATGTGATCAGCGCAAAGCGGAGCATTCGAGGAACCGTGGACATGCGCACAGCAAAACCAGAATCATTCATCACTTCGCGCCCGCCGGCAGCACCTGCACCAGGAGCGACGAGGCGGCGTTGCCTCCGCGATAGACGCGATGCGTCGCTTTCCGGAAATCTTCCGGTTTCGCCGTCGGGATGTTCACGAACGTCTGCGGGTTGCGGTCCACGAGCGGGAACCACGAACTTTGCACCTGCACCATCACGCGATGGCCGCGTCGGAAAGTGTGGAAGATGTCCGGAATCCCGAACTCGATCTTCGCGACCTTCCCCGGCTCGAACGGTTCGGGCCTCTCGAAGCTGTTGCGAAATTTCCCGCGGAAAACGTCGCCGCGCACGAGTTGCTGGTAGCCGCCCATCGCGACGTGCGCCGGATTCGGATTCGGATCGGGGAAGTCGCCGGCATAAACGTCCACCAGCTTGACCACCCAGTCCGCATCGGTGCCGGTAGTGGAAACGTGCAAGCTCGCCTTCAGCGGGCCGGCGAATGTGAGGTCTTCCTCCAACGGTTCGGTCTCTTAGACCAGCACGTCCGGCCGCGAGGCCGCGGAACGCTGATCGTGGACCGGATACGACCGCGGGTAGCTCGTCGTGACCTCCAGGGTGTAAGGCACCGGCCTGGCCGGGTCGCTCACGTATTCGTCGAAAGCATCCTGTCCGTCGCCGGGAACATCGAATCCGAGCCTGCCACTCGCGTGGAAATAGAGCGCGCGCGGCACGACCTGCCTGGGCGGCCACGCATCGAACCGCCGCCATTGATGCGTGCCGGTCTCGAACACGTGCGCCTCCGTCGGAATGTAGTTGGTGTCGCCCTTGAGGAAATGGCGGAAGAACGGGAGTTCGATCTTCTCGCGATAAAATTCCGACGTCCTGGCGCGGAAATTGAGGTCGCCCAGTTTGTCGCCGTCCCCGCGACCCCACCCTCCATGCGCCCAGGGACCCATCACCAGCACGTTGGTAATGCCGGGATTCATCCGTTCGGTGGCACGATAAATTTCCAGCGGTCCGAACAGGTCCTCGGCGTCGTACCAGCCGCCGACGGTCATCACCGCGCAGCGGACGTTCTTGAGATGCGGCCGGATGTTGCGCGCCTGCCAGAACGCGTCGTAGGTCGGGTGCCCCAGGAACTCCTTCCACTCCGGCGAGCGCCCTTTCAGCAACAGCGTGTCCGAGTTCCCCAGCGGACCCATGCGCAGGAAAAAGTCGTAGCCGTCGGGCGTCTTGAAGTTGAACGGTTTCGATTCTTCGTGCAGCGGGTCTTCGGCGCGCTGCGCGAACACGTAGAAAAAGTTGAAGTTCTGCGACAGGAAGAACGCGCCGTTGTGATGCAGGTCATCGCCCATAAACCAATCTGAAATCGGCGCCTGCGGCGACGCCGCTTTCAGCGCCGGATGCGAATCAATCATCCCCATGGCGGTGTAGAAGCCCGGATACGAAATCCCGAACATGCCCGCGTTCCCGTTGTTGTTCGGGACGTTTTTCACCAGCCAGTCGATGGTGTCGAATGTATCGGAATTCTCGTCTGTGTCCTTCGGCCCCTTGTTCGGATTGAACGGCCGCACGTGCATGTATTCGCCTTCCGAACCATAACGCCCGCGCACGTCCTGCGTGACGAGGATGAACTGGTTCGTTGCCAGAGTTCTGAATGAACCGGCCGGATCGTTGTAATTCTCCGTGCCATAGGGCTTGAGGGCATACGGCGTGCGCGTGAGGACCATGGGCCACGCCTGCGAATCGTCCTTGGGCACATAGACGCGGGTAAAGAGTCGCACCCCGTCGCGCATCGGGATGCGATGCTCGTATTTGGTATAATGCTCCGCGAGCCAGACGGCGTTCGTGTCCGTGGCCTCCGCAGCTGGAGCCCGGGGCGCGGCGAGGGACAGGATGACAAACAGGCAGGGAATCGCGGGACGCAGGAGAATCATGTGCGAATTGTCCCCATGCGAACCTCGTCGGCAAGCGAGAATTTTGCCTGCCCACACCCCGGAGGGTCAACAGTCCATCCCCGTGTTTCACGGTCGCTCCTGAGCCTTGACGCTGGAATCGCCGCCGAAGCGTTCAAACCTTTTCGCCAGCTGTTCGCGCGTCGCGGAACCGCGGTAAACCAGAAGCCGATAGCGGAACCGCTGAGTTTGTCCGGCCGCGAGCGTCCAGTCGCCGAGGGCTGAAACATTCGGGTTGATCAGCCCTTGCTCGTCGGCACGCCAGCCGGCGGGATGATTCGGATTGGCGGGATGATCGAACACCGCAATGCCGAAGGTTTCGCTTCCAAAGGGGCGCTCGACGTTGCACCACGCGGCGCGCTGTTGTTCGCATTCCCGGCCGCGGAGTCCGTTCGAGTTCAAGTGTGTCTGGCGCGGATTGGCTTTGTCCCACGGCATGCGCACGGACAGCCCGCCTACAAAAAACCTGCCGAAGTTCACGTCCTGTTCCCTGGCGCGCAATAAAAGATCAAAGTCGATCACGTAAGCGTCGGACGATTCGGGCGCATGAATCGTGATCGTGTCCTCCTCTTCGAGCACGACGATCCCGTTCGGCGCGACGAGTTCCAGCAGCGCGCGCCACCACACGCGGTCAGAGGCCTCGTTCAAATCGAGCAACCGCACGAACCGCTGTTTGCCCTCGTCTTCCTTCCAATAATTGAATCCGTTGACGCGGTGGAACCCGGTGAAGATGCCGTGCTGCCAGGGATGATCGGCCGGACGATCCTCGGTCAGCACAACCCGCCCCAGGGCATCGCGCACCGGATGCAGATACGGGCGCGAGCCCGGTTCCATGTCGTAAGTCGCAAGTTCAATCGAGTCGCTTTGTCCGGGCAACCGTGCGCGGACGCTGAGCCTCCTCTCACCCGGTTCGATGTTGATCCGGCTGGCGGACTTCGACGGCGCGTTTGATTTCGCAACCTCCGGCGCGCCGGGAATGAGCCTGGCGGTCGGGTCGGTCGGCGGTTTGTCGAGCGCGAGAAAAGCAAACAGGTCCTCCAGGTCCTTTTTGTCGAGCAACGTCTCGATTCCTTCCGGCATCATCGAGAGCCTGCTCACGCGCGTGTATTTCACGTTGTTGCGTGGCACGGTTTCCTCGCCTTCGCCCGCCATGCGCACCACCATGCGCTGCTCGTTGTCCTCGGCGATCAAGCCGGTGAGATTGCGTCCGTCCCTGGTGACAACGGTCGCGACCTGATACGCCGGCCCGATCACCAGGCTCGGATCGAACACGTTCGAGAGCAACTGCTCGAACGACGCGCGGCCGTTCGCCGTGATGTCCGGACCCGTTTTGCCGCCTTCGCCGTAAATCGCGTGGCATTGCCCGCAGAAATTGCGGAAGACATTCCGGCCGCGATGCGCATCGCCGATGTGTTGCTTCAGGTAGGCGCCCATTTCGGCCACGACCTTTTCGCGCCCGGGATTTCGTTCCTCGCGAATTTTGCCGAACGCTTTCTCCACCGCCCACAACGCCTCGCGATCGTTGCCCTCCAGAATCTTGCGCAGGTGATTGGCGTTGAGCGCGCCTTTGGGCAGCTTGTTCGCGAGCACGGCATCGAGGAGTTTCCGCGCCCACGGCTCGCGCTGCATCATCAAATCAACCGCCAGCGGTTGCAGTTCGGGCGCGAGTTTCGGATATTCGCCGAGGATAACATCCGCCAGCTTCGGGTCTTCGACACGGCCCAACGCGGCGAAGGTGCGCCGAATGAAATGCGGCGAGCCGGACGATAACACCTGCGGCAACGCCGCGAGCAACGCCGGATCACGAAACGCGATGAGCGCATCCAGCGCCTGCAGTCGCGTGGCTTCCAGTTGGTCGGCGGAAGTGAATCGCGCGCAAACCGCAGCGGGATCAACCTGCGCAAGTCCGAGCCGCGCGGCAAGCAATTGAGCGCTCAGGAAGAGCGGCGTGTCCGTCTCGTGCGCCAGAAGCTCCTGCAGCACCGGTTTCAACTCCGCTTTGAGTTGCGCCGTGACCGGCCCGCTGATGGCGCCGAGTTTCGACGAGACCGCGGACAGGCATTCCTTCGCGCGCGCGCCGTCCCGTTCTGCGGCAAACCGGATGAGCGCTGCGACGGCGTGTTCCTCGGGTTTTTTAGCGCTCAGGATGCGTTCGACAATCCTCGGCGAGAGAGCAGCCAGGGCAGGCGGCCAGTTCCTCTGAAGAGCCGGGCCGCGCGGATCCCCGGGTCGGTTCGCGGCGACGGCAGAGACCCGCATCACCCGTCCCTCTGACAGGATCAAAGAAACGAACCGCGCGCTCTCTGTTTCCAACAACGGATGCAGATTGTTCCAGGCGATCGACGGGATGAGTTTGTCCTGCCCGCAATGCGCGAGGACGTCGCTCAGAACGGGCAGCGCGTCGAAGCCTTTGATTTTGCGCGAGGCGATGGCGACCTGGAGTTGCACCTCCGGCGACGGATCGCGCGCCAGCGCGGCGACCTTCTCACGAACGGCTGACGACATGTTGCCGAAGTTTCCAGCAGCGCGCACGCCCCAGGCGCGGTAAACGGGATCGGAATGCGCGAGCGCCTTGAGGTGAAACGCGGGATCAAGCGGGCCGCTGCCGATCAGCGCCCACAACGCGTGCAGCCGTGCCTTGCGTTCAACGCCCGTAGCAGACGAGGTCACGAGGCTCTGATCCTTTTCGGATTTCGGAGTGAGCCTCCTCACCCGGCCTTCCGCCTTCGCCGAGGCTACTGCGGACAAGTCGGCCACCCTCTCCACCTCAGACGGGGAGAAGGAAGGAGTGAGGGGGGTGCCGAGAACGAGCTTTTCCAGTTTCGCGCGCAGTTCCGGGGAGCGCACGCGCCCTCGCGTGCTCCGTTCGGAGCCCTCGTCGAACGCATTTCGTCGTCCACCGGGTTCGGCCGGCGAGACGCCGACCGATGCAGCCGGGGCGGCTGCGCTCCCCAACCGCTCGGTCAGAATCCGCTGCGCCGTTTCGCGAAAATAAATGTTCCCGCTCGCCAGCCGCGCAATCAGTTGATCGTCACTTTCACTCGCGAGATCGATTTTCGGCGCGCGCGGCGTGTTCTTGTAGCGCAGTCGATAGAGCCGTCCCTTGAGCCGGTCCACACCCTCCGGATCGCGAGCGGCATCCTGCGAGCAATGATAACGGTCGTACCAGTCCAGCAGGTAGAGACACCCGTCCGGCCCGATCTTCAAAGACACCGGCATGCACCACGCGTCGTTCGCGGTGAAAAGGTCGGCTTCCCCTTTCGCCAGGTAAGTGGCGCCATCGCGTTCCAAACGGTCCACATTGATCGCCCCGCCGTGGATGTTGCCCACGACAATGCGCTCGCCGAACTGTGGCGGATACACGTCGGTGTCGAGCAGCGCGATGCCGCAATACGCCGTCTTTTGGTGGCCGTGGTCGGTGATCGAGCCAATCGGAATGGTGAACGGCGGAAACGCGCCCGCCTGCCGCTAGTACTGGCCGGTCTCGACGAAATGGAACAGGTGATCGTTGGCCCAATGACACGCCTCGACAATCGCGCCGCCCCCGGTGTCCCAGGCGATGCCGTAGGGATTGCTGGTGCCTTCGCAGACGATTTGGAATTCGCGCGTGCGCGGGTGCACTCGCCACAGCGCGCAGTTGAACCGGTATTCCCTGCCGTGGTTCGAGCGAACGCGGCTTTGATTGAACACACCGTTCAATCCATAGAGCCACCCGTCCGGTCCCCAGGTCAGTGAATTCGGCAACTCATGCGTGTCCGTGCGGCCAAAGCCCGTGACCACCACTTCGCGGCTGATCTCCTTGCCGTCTTTCTCGCGCATGAAGAAGAGGTCCGGCGCATTGAGCACCCATACCCCGCCGTAGCCAATCGCCACGCCGGTGGGAATGTTC
>QHPW01000054.1:10401-16136 GCA_003219675.1 Verrucomicrobiota bacterium | reverse complement strand
GTCTTCCAACGCCGCTTCCAACTGCTTCCGTCCGGCAGCGGCCTCGAATGAAGGGCCCCAGCCGGCCCGGTAGGCAGCGTGGTAAACCCGCAGATCAGGCGCGATGTTTGAGCGCTTCCCTGCCGACTTTTGCCAGCGGCCGCCGAATCGCGCCATCTGTCCGGAATGAAACAGCGCCTTCAAGTAAACGGACTCCTCCGACGGGCTCAGTCGGTCTTCCAACGGTCCAAGCAAGCGCAACGCCGGATCGTAAAGCCGGAGCTTGTCGTAAACCTGCGATACCAACTCCACGTCGGCATCGTTGGTTCGGCTCAGCCGCAGCAGCCAGAGCGTCTGCCCGACCGCCAGCCCCTGGTATCCGGGGTTCGGCCGGTCCAACCGCAGAAAATTCGTCAAGGCGCCGCGCAGCATCGCGGAATCGGCGGGATTGTTGCGCACCGCGGCCTGCCATGCGTAAACCGCTCTGTCAGAATCTCCCGCCGCCATGGAACGCAGCGCGCTTCGCTTCAACGACCAGGCCCGCGCCATGTCGAGCCCGCTGATTCTGACCAGGGGCAGAAAGCCCGGCGGCGTCACCCGCCAGATCCTTGGCAGAAACATCGCCAGAAAAATCAAAAGGAGGACGAACCCGGCGAAGACCAGCCGGAACCAGAAGTTAAAAATCAGCAGGCGCAGCAGCGGAAAATAAACAAGCCGATTCGCAAGTCGCTTTTTGAAATAATCACTGCCGCGCTTCTTCACAGTCAAAAACCTTCCAACAATCGGTTCATCCAGACAAGCCGACAATAACGTATTTGGCAGAAGCAGGTTTCCACTGTCACCCCGGCCTGATTTGGAGAAAACTGACCGGCGGGCGGAAATTCAATGTGACGCGTTCGACGCCCGCCGGTTTCAGGCAGAACTGGCCGGGCGCAAGCCGGATTTCTTCGCCGCGATGAACCACGGCGAGCCGCCCCTGCAAAACGCCGATGATTTCCGCGGTCGCACCGCGGATTTCCAGACTCTCACCGCGCAGGCACTTCATCACCGCTACCGAGAACAGCGGGTCCTTGAGGAGCGATCGCCGCTCGATGCCGCCGTCTTTGCCGCTTAGAAGTTCGCCTTCCATCAGCCCGGGTTCAAAGTCATCAAAGTCGATGCATTTCAGGGACTGTTCCAGGTGCAACTCGCGCGGTTTGCCGTCCAGTCCAGGCCGATTCCAGTCAAACACGCGAAAGGTTGTGTCCGAGTTCTGTTGGATTTCAAAAATCACAATGCCGGCGCCAATCGCATGCACCCTGCCGCTCGGCAGATACATCGCGTCGCCGGACTTGACTCGCACGCGATGAAAGCAGTCGGCTACCGAGCCGTCCTTGAGGTTGCGTTCGAACTCGGCGCGCGTGACGCCGCGGCGCAGGCCGACGTACAGCTCCGCGTCCGGCCGCGCGTCGGCGATGTACCACATTTCCGTCTTCGGTTCGCCGCCGAGGCGCGCGGCGACGCCGGCCGGAGGATGGACTTGGAGCGACAGTTTCTCCCGCTTCGGACTGATGCTCCATCAGCCAGCGCAGGTCTTTTCCTGCCAGCGGCCCGTGCGCAACGACACTCACGCCCTCAGGCCGGTCGGTGATTTCCCACGACTCGCCAATCGGGACGGTCGGCGGGAGTTTCTTCCGATAGAGTTGTTCCAGTCGGCGCCCGCCCCAGACGCGCTCCTTGAAAACCGGGTGGAACGTCAGCGGGTAAAGCATGAAGACGATCAGGAGCGCGCGGTTTGGGAATCGGCGACGCGATTCAGCTACGCGGCCTCGGCGCGTGGCTTTTCCCAATAGTGGCCGTAGGACCGGAATTTGTCATACCGTTTTTTCAATCGTTCGGCCGAAGACAGCTTGTGCAACTGCTTCAGTTGTTTGAGCAGGTGCTGTTTCAACGTCTGCGCGGTCGCGGCCGGATCGTTGTGGGCGCCGCCGAGCGGTTCGGGAATGATTTCGTCCACCAGGCCAAGTGTCTGGAGCTCTCTGGCCGTGATTTTCAGGGCCTCGGCCGCTTTTGCCGCGGCCGCGCGGTCCTTCCACAGAATCGCTGCGCACCCCTCCGGGCTGATGACCGAGTAATAGGCGTTTTCCAGAATCAGCACGCGATCGGCCACGCCAATGCCCAGCGCGCCGCCCGAACCGCCTTCGCCGATCACCACCGCGACGATGGGCACGTCGAACAACATCATCTCGCGCAGATTGACGGCGATGGCCTCGGCGATGTGGCGTTCCTCCGCGCCGATGCCGGGGTAAGCGCCCGCGGTGTCAATGAGCGTCAGGATCGGCAGCCCGAACCTGGCCGCCATGCGCATCAATCGAAGCGCCTTGCGATAGCCCTCCGGATGGGCGGAACCAAAATTGCGCAGGATGTTTTCCTTCGTCTCGCGCCCTTTTTGTGTGCCGATCACCATGACCTTCTGATCGCCCAGCCGCGCAAAACCGCCCACAATGGCGCGGTCGTCGGAAAAGCGCCGGTCGCCGTGCAGTTCGGAAAAATCGGCGAAGGTCATTTGCAGATAATCGAGCGTGTAGGGCCGTTTGGGATGGCGCGCCAACTGAACCCGCTGCCAGGGACTCAAGTTGGAAAAAATCAGCCGCCGGGTTTCCTCAATCTTTTTTTCAATCTGCGCGGCTTCCTCCTCGAAGCTGATGCCCAGCGAATGGGTGTCCGGATGCTTTTTGAGTTCCTCGAGCTTGCGCTGCAATTCCACGATGGGTTTCTCGAAATCAAGATAGTGTTTCATAGCACGCGCGCCGGCATTTGACGGCCGGGATTTTAGGGGCCGGACGATGCTGTTGCAACGCCGAATTCCGAGGGCCGCAAAGCGACGACCCAACACGCCGCGGCTCCAAACCCCCGTTTTCGCCAACAAAAAGAGCCGGATTGCTCCGGCTCAGTGGTGATGAGGTCGCTGACGCCCTCACCCGGGCGCTCAGAAGGGTAACGAGGCCAACTGTAACGCTGCTCGAACCTCGTTACTAACAGGACCTCTCTGCCAACCCTTAGCGAACAGCGTCCTGACTACTTCAGTGGTGATTTGAAATCAGGACCTCGAAATCCGTTCAAAAAGAATTATGAAAGTCTCAAGAACCGATTCTTGGTGTTGACAACCGATACGGGCAAAATCATTCTTTCCAGCGCGGCGCGCAAGCTTCGGGTCGATTATGTCCCGGACAGGGAGCCATTCATTTCCACATTGGTGAAGCGCACGGCCAGCACTGCAAGCCAGAACACCGTTTTCTCGCGTGGGTGGTAGAAGAGGAGCCTGAGATGAACGCCCGACAGAACTGGTTGGACAGCATCAATTGGCAGATCGAATTTTGTCGGCGCTCTTCGGAACGCGGGCGTAAAGATCCCGAGTTTGAATGGGCCTGGTACGAGTCTCATACCAAACCGACTTTGCTCACCGCCGCTCGTCGCGTCGCAGGCACAATTGCTCGCGACCTTGGCCTCAGGGCGATGTCGTGCTCGATTGCGGGGCGTGCATTGGTGACTTGTCACTTCTGTTCGGCGCACTCGTCGGGACGGAGGGTGAGGTCCATCTGTTTGACCCCGTGCCGCTGCACGCGCGCTATTGTGAGTTGCAGAACTCGCTCAACCCTTCGCTCGCGGCGGTTTTGCGTATCAATGTACTCGCCGTCGGCGACCAGACTCGCGCGATGACTGGGAATCGGGCCGACTCGACAGAGATCTCTCCAGGAGGTCTTGCGGTCGATGCCTTCGCAATGACGACACTTGATGACTACGCAAAAAACACACTCCACCGCCTCGACTTCATCAAGATGGACATCGAGGCGGCAGAGATGCGGGCGATTGCCGGAGCCGCAAATGTCATTCGCGAATTCAAGCCCCGCCTTGCGATCTCGGCATACCACAAACCAGAAGACCTCTGGGAAATTCCCGACAAGCTGAAATCCTTGAATCCGAGCTACCGTCTTTTCTTCGGGCACCACAGCCCAATCGCCTGGGAATCGGTGTACTACGCGCTGGAATGAACACCCGAGTGCCAGCTCTGGATCCACTTGCTACGCCACGATGTCGGTGAAAAGCGTGGTTTTCTCCCGCGGCTGAATCACGCGGGCCAGCGGCAATTTGCCGTCTGCCGAGAGCGATTCACGAAGCGCGTTTTGTTTGCCCGCGCCCGACGCCAGCACCCACACCCGTCGCGCGGCGGTGATGGTCGCGAAATTGATCGTGATCCGTTGAGGCGGCGGCTTGGGGGCGAGGACGGGCAAATAGACCGACTTGCTCCGAACCACTCCGTCCGGCGCGTCGGGAAAGAGCGAAGCCACATGTCCGTCCTCGCCCATTCCCAGAAAAATCAGGTCGAGCACCGGCTGGCCGGCCGCGTTCATCGGCGCGAGACGGCAAAGCTCGGCCTCGGCTTCCGACGCGGCCCGGTCGGGTGAAATCTCGCCGCGCACGCGATGAATTTTGTCGGGAAGGATTCGAAGCGGATCGAGCAGATGCGCTTTGGCCAGCGCGAAATTGCTTTCTACGTCCGTCGGCGGCACGCAGCGCTCGTCGCCCCAGAAAAAGTGGATCGCCGCAAACGAAACCGATCTTGCTTTGGCGCGTCCGGCAACAGCGGTGAAAAACTTTTGGGCGATCCGTCCGCCGGATAACGCCACGCAATACGACGTCTCCGCGCCGGCCCGCGACGACAGTTCATCCAGCCAAAGGTCCGCGGCGGCACTTGACAGCGCGTCGTCGCTGGTGAACGAAAGCAATTCGTAGTTTGTCACGGAATCGGCTCCGGATTGCGCCAGGCGTGGCCGCGTTGCGCAAGCAGTTCGTCCGCCGCCACCGGACCCCACGTTCCCGCCGGATAAAATTCCTTGCCGCTCAATGGCCGGCCGGTCCAGGCTTCGCGGATCGGGTCCACGATGCGCCAGGCGGTTTCCACTTCGTCCCGGCGGATGAAGAGGGTGGCGTCGCCGGCGATGGCCTCCAACAACAGCCGCTCGTAGGCTTCCGGCGTGTAGGCCCCGAACTCGGAGTCGTAACTGAAGTGCATCCGCACGGGGCGAATCTCCATGCTTGTGCCCGGCACCTTGCCATTGAAGCGCAGGGAGATGCCTTCATTGGGCTGCAGACGAAGCGTGATGGCGTTGGCGTCGAGCCTCGGTCCGCATTGCGCCGCGAACAGAACCTGGGGCGCGCGCCGGAACTGGACCCGCACCTCGCTCGCGCTTTGCGGCAGATTTTTGCCGGTGCGCAAATAGAATGGGAGGTTGGACCAGCGCCAGTTGTCAATCAAAAGGCGCATGGCGACGTAGGTTTCAACGGTGGAATCGGGTTTGACCTTCGGCTCGTGGCGATAGGCGGGCCGCGGCTGGCCGTCCATCTCCCCCGCGGTGTATTGGCCCCGCACCACATTCGCGTCAACCTCGCCGCGATCCAACAGCCGGACGGACCTGAGGAGTTTGACCTTCTCATCGCGAATCGCCTCGGCTTCGAGCGTGACCGGCGGTTCCATCGCCACCAGCGAGAGCACTTGCAGCAGGTGATTCTGCACCATGTCCCGCAGCGCGCCCGCTTCCTCGTAATAACCGCCCCGTGTGCCCACGCCGAGTTTTTCGCTCACGGTGATCTGCACGTGGTCCACGGACTGCCGGTTCCAGAGTTGTTCGAAAATCGAATTGGAGAAACGGAACATCAGAATGTTCTGAACCGTTTCCTTGCCGAGGTAGTGGTCGATGCGGAAGATTTGTTTTTCG
>QHPW01000054.1:0-10390 GCA_003219675.1 Verrucomicrobiota bacterium | reverse complement strand
GATGCAAATGCTCCACCACCTCGCCGAACTGGCTCGGCGAGATGGCGAGGTAGAACAGCAGGTTGCGGCGCAGCTTGTCGTCGTTGAAGGAGGCCAGGCAGTCGGCCAGCTTTTTGTAGGCCGCGGGATCAGAAATGTCTCCCTGGCAATAGGAGACGTTGGTGGCAAATTCCGCCCACAGCGCGTCGTCGATCGGTTTGGTGCGCGAAAACTGTTCCAGCGCAGCGCGCAATTCCTTCCACCAGGCGGCGTCGGTTTTCTCCCGGCGCGCGAAGCCAATGATGCGAAACGGCCTCGGCAACTGTTTTTCCCGGCAGAGATGGTAGAAGGCGGGAATCAGCTTGCGCGCAGTCAAATCCCCGCTCGCCCCGAAAATGACGATGGTGCAGGGTTCGACGGTCTTCCGTCCGAATTCAAGCCGGCAGGTCAACAACTCATCCAGATGGTCCGCGTGTTCCATAGACGCAACACAATGACGAAGCCGCCTCCGGGTTTCAACAACTCTCGACGCGCGGCAGCCAATCAGCAGCGCCAATTCATGAGAGCTTTTTCAGGGACGGGTTCTTCCTGGCTACCCGTTCAGAGAACGCTCCGACCGCAAATCCTCTCCGCGGTCTTCGCGCCTCCGCGGTGAAAAATGAAAACCGCCGAGACGCGAAGAGCGCAGAGTAATCTATAAAACGGTTCTTATGATTGGCTCGTATCCGGGGGCAGACCTCGTGCGCAACTCAAGAGTCGAATATCCCGGACCGATTGGAGCACCCGAGGCGGCGCGGTCCCCGGGATTCATCGGTGCTCGGCTTTCCTGCGCCTCCACCAAAGCATCAGTTCCAGTCCCGTCCGGTTCGAGTACGAGCGCGGCACCCATTCGCTCAATAATTCGAACTGCGGCGAGAACCGTTTCATCAGCTCCTCGCGCGTCGTGCCGAACGGAGGACCGGTTTCGTCGGGAATCAGGTAATTGACCGCGAGATAATTGCCGTCCGGTTTCAACCAACGGAGCACCGCACGCACGTAGTCCTCGCGATCGCGCGGGTCAATCGCGCAAAAAAGAGTGTGTTCAAAGATCCAGTCGAACAGGAACGGCGGCGGGTCCTTGAGAAAATCGTCGAGCCCAAACCGGGCTTTCAGTCCGGCCGCGGCGGTCCGCTCTTTGGCCAGTTGGATGGCGGAGGGCGCGATGTCATAACCGAACGCGTCGAAGCCGGCGCCGGCCCAGGCGCGCACGTCATGGCCCGTGCCGCACCCGGGCACGCAAACGGCCCCGCGCTTCAGCCCGGCGTGCGCGGCGAGAAAGTCCACCAGACCCGGCGATGCCTCGCCCTTTTCCCAGGGCATGTCCTGTGCCTGGTAACGTTCTTCCCAGTAGTTTCCGTCAAGCGACCGATTCATGGCTTCGAGTCGGGTCCGATTTTGGAAGTGCTCCCTACCCTTTAACCGCGTGAGGCGAGACTCCGTCGAGCCCTAATTTTATGTTTCTGGTTCATGGTTCCGTGTTTTCTGGCTTGAGCCGAAAAACGACCTTCGCGTTCAATGCCCCGTACATGGAAACGTCCGCTTACGCGCGGCCATCGGCTTTCCTGCCGGGTTCACGCCCGCGCACGCCGCCGGCTTACCGGGTCTGCGACGGGATGACGGAGGCGGTGCTCGACTTCATGATTGTCTTCGCTCCCTGGGCCTTCGGGGCGACGGAACGCTGGTCGATCTGGACGTTGAACATCGCCGCGTACGCGCTCGGGGGGCTGCTGTTCGCCAAATGGCTGATTCGCTGGCGCGCGGGCTATCGGCCGATGCGATGGGGAGACGGCGGAGCCAAAGAGCGAAGCCGGCCGACCGGGGATGGGAGCGGTGAAACGCGAAACGCGGAGCATGGAGCGTGGAGCGGCGGAGAGAGGGAGCGAACCGCTTCAAAGGGTATTACCGTCAGCCTGGCCACGCTTACCGTCCTGGTCCTGGCCTGGTGTCTGACCAGCGCCCTCAACGCCCGGTCCACCTTTATTTACCGGGAAATGGCGTTCGTGCCTCGCGACTGTGTCGCCTGGTTGCCGCACAGTTACGACAGCAGGGCGACGTGGCAGGCGTTCTGGATGTATCTGGGGCTCGCGCTCACGTTTTGGGCCGCGCGCGACTGGTTGCTCGGCCAGACCGCGCGCGAGCGACGGGAGGCGCGGGGCGAAGATCGAGAGCAAAGCGGAGAGGGTGCGGGCGGTGTTCGGCCATCGGCATTTCCGATGCGTCTGCAACGGTTGTTGTGGGTGCTCTGCATGAACGGCGCTCTGCTCGCGCTCGAAGGCATTCTGCAGCGATTGTCCGGGACGAACAAACTGCTCTGGCTGGTGCAGCCGGTCATCAACCAATCCGGCGAATTGCAATTCGGCCCGTACGCCTATCGTTCCAACGCGGCGCAATACCTCAATCTGCTCTGGCCGGTCTGTCTGGGTTTTTGGTGGACGTTGCGACGCGCGACCCGCGGTTCGGGTCGCGCCGGAGGGCGGGTGGGTGGCGGCCCGCAGGTGTTGTTGCTGCCGTGCGCGGTCATCATGGCGGCGGCGCCGATCATCTCCATCAGCCGCGGCGGCGCGATCGTGGCCTGGGCCGAAATTCTTGCGGCGCTCGCGCTGCTGATGTTCGTCCAACGAAAAGGACATTGGCTGCTGCGGTTGGGCATTATTCTGTTGTTCGCGGCGTCGCTGGCGCTGGCAGGCCATCTGGGTTGGGAAAAGCTCCAACCGCGGCTGAAAACCCTCTTCTCCGATGACCTGGGCGGGCGGGTGGAAATCTATCGCAACGCGCGGCAGATGGCGCGCGATTTTCCCTGGCTCGGGACCGGTCCCGGGACTTTTCCGTGGATCTACCATCTTTACCGCGCGAGCGCTCAGTCCGAATGGGCCGCTTACGCGCACAACGACTGGCTGGAAACGCGCATTACTTTTGGCGGGATCGGGTTCGCGATGATTCTCGCGGCCCTGGCAAGCGCGCTGTTGCGCTGGTTTGGCGGCGGAGGCATTGAAGCGCACTGGCTGTTTGTTTCGATGATCTGGCTGGCGTTGGCAGGCTGCCTCCTGCACGCGCGTTTTGATTTTCCGTTCCAGATTTACTCGACGCTCGCGCTTTTTCTGCACCTGTCGGCCATCGTGTTCTGTCTGTCGCGCGGCGACAATCGATGAAAAACGTCAGGTCAAATAAGGCTGATATTCCGGAACCGCCTTTTGAAGGAGCAGCTTGAGATGATTCGGTTCCGCGCGATGAAGTTCCTGCTCCAATTCCGCCAGCAGCTCGCGCGCAATCTTCATCGGCATCGGCTGTGAGACGAACCGCATGATCTTGGGATGATGGGTCGCGGTGAAGTTTTCTCCCTGATAACTCAGTTCTTCGAACAGTTTTTCACCGGGACGCAGGCCGGTGAATTCGATCTGGATGTCCTCGTCCGGCTTCAGGCCGTTGAGCTCGATCAATTGCCGGGCGAGGTCCACGATCCTGATGGGCTTGCCCATATCGAGCACGAAAATTTCTCCGCCGCTTCCTTGTGCCGCGCTTTGGAGAACCAGTCCCGAGGCCTCCGGAATCGTCATGAAATACCGGCTCACGTCCGGATGGGTCACCTTCACCGGCCCGCCGGCGGCGATCTGTCGGTTGAAAATTGGAATAACGCTGCCGGAAGAACCGAGCACGTTGCCGAATCGCACCGCCAGGAACTTTGTGCGCTCCGGCCGGCTGGCGTGGAGCGACTGCACAAAAATCTCCGCCAGACGCTTGGTCGCGCCCATGACGCTGGTCGGATTGATGGCCTTGTCGGTAGAGATCAGGACGAAGCGGTCCACCTCGAATTCCGTCGCCAGTTCGGCCAGCAACGCCGTGCCCAGAGTGTTGTTTTTGATCGCTTCGCTCGGCTGGTTTTCCATCATCGGCACGTGCTTGTGGGCGGCGGAGTGGAAGACCACTTCGGGATGGAATCGCCTGAACAGGTGTCGCATCCGGGGTTCATCGAGAACGTCGGCCACCAACGGGAGAACCACACCGCCGTGCCCGAGTTCCAGCAACTCCTGCTCGATGGAATACATCTGCACCTCGGATTGTTCCACCAGCAGCAGCCGAGAAGGGTTGAAGGAGGCGATCTGCCGGCAGAGTTCGGACCCGATGCTGCCCCCGGCCCCGGTGACCATGATCACGCGCGCGCTCAATATCTGGCGGATGTTTTCCGTCTCCAATTTCACCGGCTCCCGACCCAGCAGATCCTGGATTTCCACCGAGCGCAACTGGCTGACCTTGACTTTCCCGGTCGCCAACTGGTCCATCGACGGCACGGTCTCGAACTTCAGCCGGGCCTGTTGAAGGATTTTCACGACTTCACCGATTCGCCGGGCGGGGGCCGAAGGCATGGCAATGATCGCTTCTTCCAACTCCAGATTCAGCTTCTGGTTTAAAAGCGCCTCGGGCGAGCCTATGACCGGAATATCATGGATGCGCGAGCGCCATTTGTTCCGGTCGTCATCAAAAAAAGCAACCGGATGCAGCCCCAGACCGCGTTTCACCGTCAGCTCTCGCGCCAGACTGGCGCCCACGTCCCCCGCGCCGATGATGCCGACGCGTCGCGCTCGTCGGCGCGAACGGCTCTGAGGAGCCAGGAAGCGTTCGCGGACCAACCGGAAACCCAGGCGTACCGCCGCCAGTCCGCCGAAAGAAAGGAGGAAGTCAATCAGCAACACGCCGCGCGGAGGCGTAAAAAAGAGATCCGTGTAATAACGCAGGCCGAGCAGAATCACCGAGGACGATGCGGTGGCATAAAGCAGCCGGCGAAGATCGGGAATGCTGAAGTAACTCAACAGCCCTGCAAACTGGCTGAAACACAATAACAAAAACAGCTTCAGCGCCACGACCCACCACCCGTGCGCGGCCAACTGGACCTCGAACTGCGGAGGCACCGCAAAGTCAAAGCGCAATTGGTACGCCAGCCACCGGCTCAGCGACAGCACCGCGGTGTAAATCACCAGCAGCAGGACGATGCGAATACCGGGGGACCCGATGAGTTGCTTCAGGTTTAGTTTCAAAGTTTTCAGTTCCGTTGATTTCCCCGGAATTCGGGCATGGTTGCTTCGTCCGCGGCGCTGATTCCTTCCCGTCGCAAAATCTTCCAGACGGTCAACGCGAGTATTTTCAAATCGAGCCGCAGCGACCGGTGGTCCACGTACCAGACGTCGAGTTTGAATTTTTCCTCCCACGCGAGGGCATTGCGGCCGTTGACCTGCGCCCAGCCGGTCAGTCCCGGTCGCACCTCATGGCGCCGGGCCTGCTCCGGCGTGTAAAGGTCCAGATACTGAATCAACAACGGTCGTGGCCCGACCAGACTCATCTCGCCCTTGAGCACGTTCAACAACTCCGGCAATTCATCCAGTGAAGTCGCGCGCAACCAGCGGCCAAACGGCGTCAGGCGTTCGGCGTCGGAGAGAAGATTCCCCTGCGTGTCGCCCTCATCGGACATGGTGCGAAATTTTGTTATTTCGAAAGCGACACCGTTTTTGCCGGGCCGCTTTTGACGAAAGAAAACCGGCGGGCCCAGCTTGAGCCGCGCGACCAGCGTGATGGCGAGCAGCAAGGGAAGCCACACCCAGACCGACAGCAAAACCAGAATCAAATCCAGCACGCGTTTCATGTCGGCATGGGCCGCCCGTCTCGCGCTTCCATCGGCCCGGCCGCAGGGCGGTTCATCGCGGCTTCGAGTTTGCTCAGCCACCACGAAAACAGCATCACGCCGAAGGCGGTGAATGCCAAAATCGACCAGCCGGCGGCATCGTGATAGGATTGGATGGCTTCGACTCCCCCGGCATTCGCAGTGAAGCTGAGTAACATCGACCGCGCGAGGTTGCCGAAAATGGCCAGGAGAATACCGACGAAAAACAACAATGCCCTGAGGCTGGTTCGACGAAGCGTCAGGTTGCCGATGAACAGCGTCGCCATGGCTGTCGATTGCAGGCTGCGAATGCCGCTGCACGCCTCGTCGATGCCCACGACGCACCCGGGCAAACGAATCACCTGGCCCGCTTTTTCTGCCGGAACGCCAAACAAGTTAAGCACTTCCACGTTGATGGCTGCGACGTTGGATTGCAGGCCGAAATGTCTGGCCCCCGGGCGGCCGAACGCGTAATTCAGGTTGGCGGCAACCAGAAGCAAAACGCCGGCCCCGAGTCCGCTCATGCTTGCGGGGGTCAAACCAAGCGCCGCCTGGTAGAGTTGCGTCAGGAACAGCAGCGCCAGTCCGATCAGCCCGGTCAGAACGGCGCCAAACGTCCACTCGAACTTCGTTTCAGGCCGCTTCCCCCACACTTCCCAAAGCAGGTAACCCCACAGCACCATGACGACCCAGCCAAACTGGAGTTCTGGATTATGGCTCCAGAACCATCGGGCCTTCGACACCAGCCAGAACATTGCCAGCGCCGAAGGCGCCAGACCGACGGCCGTGAGCCACCGCTCGGAAGAGATAGCGCAGATCGGACTGCGGAACCGGCAGTTCTCTTTCATGGGATCGCTGAGGTTCCGCCCGGCAGTCGGGTTTGCTGCTGCCGCAGTTCCCTGCTGTAGTCCGCCGGAAGCAGCCAGCGGGAGAGAAAATCCCTCAGCACCTCGTCTCCTCGATCGGCTGTGATTCCTTTCAGCGGAACTGAAATCCGCAGGTATTGTTGCGGCCCGATCAAAGGACGCCGGTTGACAAACGATTCCCAGATCCAACCCCACATCCGCCCCTGCCGCAATCGGGTCAACGTTCCGGTTTTGTCTGCGGAAGCCGGGCTTTCCACTCGCTGTGCCGAGCTCAGAAACTGGTCGAGCCGATAGGGCAAAGGCTGGCCTCCAACCAACGCTCCGAAATAGAGCAATTCACGCTGCCCGCCCGCGGTGAAGATCCGCCGCTCAAATCTCAAGTGGATCCCGTGCACCGGCACCTCGGCGACGTCGGGTGCGGCCGGTTCGAGTTTCCATCCGACCGCCGTCCAGCATCGGTCCGGGGTGTGGGAGAACAGGCCGATTTCATTCTCCCTGCTGGAATACCTTTTTGCGGAAAAGACGCGAACCCTGGTTCCATCCTCCTTCGTGAACTCGCCGCTGACCAGATGGTCGGCGACAAGGAATGCCTCGGCGGTCCTGGACACCGGCTGGTGGGTGTAGCGCCAGCCGGCAACATTCGTCTGCTCTGACAACCAGAAATACCCCTGCGCAGGGTCGCTGCGGGCGAACCAGAACTTCGGGAAAAACCAGACCAGCAGCACCGACATCGAAAAACCCGCCGCGGACAGAACAACGGCTTTCGCTTTTATGGCTTTTGGCAAAAACATTTCGGAAACCGGTCGGGGCGTAGCGGCGTCTCGGCAGAGCGCCGCTGGCCGTTGTTCCCACGAATTGCGGCGCTCTGCTGAGACGCCGCTACCAGGAGACGGTTCATGCAAAGCCTCTTCGCCATTTTTGGCGCGGGCGCGTAAGGGCCATGAACCTTCGGGCAGCGCGCTCCGGACGCACTCAAACGGGGTCCGAAACGAAAGCATGTTTCCGCGACCTGGCCAGAACATGGGCCTCGCGAACGCGGTTGATGACAAACTGCTGCGCTTCGGGGCTCAGACTGCTCGAGCTGGGCAGGCAGATGCCGCGCAGGTTGAGATCCTCGGCTACGAGGCCGCCCACACATTCGCAACCCTGGTAAAGTTTCTGCGTGTGCATCGGCTTCCACACCGGCCGCGACTCGACATTTGCCGCGTCCAGAAAACGGATCAATTTCGCCCGGGACAGACCGAACTTCCGCTCATCGACCAGGAAACAACTGAGCCAGTTGGTGTGCAAACCGAACGCGGCCTGCGGCATGAGCTCGATTCCCTGCAGATCGGCCAGGCAATCGCGGTATCGAAAGGCGATGGCCCGCCGCTGCGCCACGCGTTGATCGAGCGTTTCCAGCTGGCCGCGTGCGATCCCGGCCAGCACGTTGCTCAGGCGGTAATTGTATCCGACGTCGGAATGCAGGTAATTGCGGAATTGCGGGTCGGGATCGCGCGCCTGTGTGCTCCAGTAACGCGCCTTGTCCACCCACTCCTGCCGCGGCGAGACCAGCATGCCGCCGCCGGTGCAGGTAATGATTTTGTTGCCGTTGAACGAAAAAACGCCGACGTCACCGAACGCGCCGACCGGTTTGCCTTTGTATTCCGCCCCGAGCGCCTCCGCGGCGTCTTCGAGCAACGGCAGTTCGTAACGGCGGCAGGTTTCCAGAATCGGGTCAAGGTCCGCGCTTTGGCCAAACAAGTGCACGACCGTGACCGCTTTCGGCAGCCGGTTGGTTGCCGCGCGTTTCTTCAGGAAATCTGCCAGCAAATTCGGATCGAGGTTCCACGAAACGCGATCGCTGTCCATGGCGGCGAAGGTCAAGGTGGGTGTGACCATCTCATCGCCTGGTTTGAGACCGAGCAACTTGATTGCGAGATGGATGCCCGCGGTGCCGCTGCCCAGCGCCACGGACGGGAGGCCCACCCGCCTGGAGAACTCCGTCTCCAGCGCGTCGAGGTTGGGGCCGATGGTGGAGAGCCAGTTGGTGGCGAATGCCTCCGCGACGTATTTCATCTCCGTTCCGCCCATGTGGGGAATGGAAAGCAGGATGCGCCTGGGCGCCTTTGCGGACGGAGTCAAGGTCATCATTCGAACCAATTAAGTCCCAATTTTTGCGGGCGAACAACGGGAAAAGCGCGGCGCCGTGGAATCGCCTCAAGGTCTCTTGGTTTGTCCGGCGAACATGTCGCAGTTAAGCCTTCAGGCTGTTCCGGGCCTCACCTGCCAAGGCCGCCTCACGAAAACGGCCGCGTCGTAACGGAGCATGATCAAACCTTCGTGCCAATTGTTGTGCGCGGTGCCTGGCAAATCCAGAACGTCCTCCAGCAACCAGCGTGAAAAGCATGCGCCGGCCCGGTGAGCGAGCGGATAACCGCCGCCAAAGCGCGCGTTGATTTCAAACACCATTGGCTGGCCTTGTGGCGTGATCATGGCCTGGAAGCAGAGTGGGCCGTACGCGCCGCGCAGCATTTTCCCCAACTCCTCCGCCAGGGCCATCAAGGTCGGTTGCCTTTCGGTAATTCCCTTGCTGACTTCGCCGGACCGCGTCTCCACCCGCTGATGCGGCACGGTGCAACGCAATCGGCCGCCAGCGTCGAAGTAGAGGTTGACGGTGTATTCCTTCCCCGTCCACATCTCTTGCGCCACGTAATTCTCAAGGTTCAAGCTCCTCGCCGCATCCACGGTGTGGACCACATGCACGCCCGCGGAACTGCTGCCCCCGATCGGTTTCAAGAGGATGGGCCAGCGCCAGTCTTCCGGCGACTCCAACAGCTCGGCCACGGCGCCGGTCTTTGGGGCCGGGATTCCGTTTTTTCCCAATGATCGGGCGGTTTCGAATTTGTTCCGGGACAGCCGCACGACTTCCAGCGTCGAAACCGCCACGCGCGCCCCTGTCCTTAGAAATCTTTCCCGGCTTGCCGCCAGCGTCTCCAACTCGGTATCAATCGTCGGCACGACCAGGTGGACCTTTTCTGCCGCGCAGATTTCCAACAACCGATCGATGAACGTGGCCTCGGTACAGCGCGGGACCGGGTAATGTCTGTCAGACGCCGCACAGGCCGGGCTCATCTCCGGATTGAGATCGACTGCCACAGCGCGCAACTCCCGACCGAGCGCCGCTGCGTCGGCCCGGAAGCAGTTGATCAGTTCGACCCGCCGCCCGGCCGAAGAGAACAGGACCGTAATTTTCTGCGGAGCGGCCATCGAATCGAGTGCCTGTCAAAGGTTGTTTGCAAAAGGACGGCGCCGATTTCCAATCGGCCGAGCGTTCATGAACGGTGGGGCGAGACTCCGTCGAGCCCTGACCTCCCACGACAGAAAATCAGGGCTCGACAGAGTCTCGCCCCACCCGGTTCAGCCACGACGATTCCAGAATCGCACATTGGAACCATGAACCGCCCCCTCCGGAATCGAACCGCCTGCTCAAGCGCTCGGCTGGAGCGGCAACAGGCGTTGCACTTTGGCCGGGCAACCGAAGGCCACGGCATTTGAAGGCAGGTCGCGATTCACCACGGAACCGGCCCCGACAGTAGTCCAGTCCCCGATCGTCACGCGTGGCAGAATAGCCGTGCCGACGCCAATCAGGGCGCCGGTGCCGACCGTGACATCGCCGGCCATGTGAACGCCGGGACAAATGTGCGCGTGCGCGCCGACCTTGCAATCGTGATCAATCGAGGCGCTGGTGTTGACGATGCAATTGTCGCCGATGACCGCATCTGGATTGATGACCGCCCCTGCAAACACCACAATGCCCAGGCCGAGCTTCGCGCGCGGGGAAACGGTCGCTGCCGGATGGACGACGTTGATGGGA
>QHPW01000247.1:7184-12490 GCA_003219675.1 Verrucomicrobiota bacterium | reverse complement strand
CGCTCTTGTCAATCGCAAGAACGCTCTGGCCCGGCGTCTCCTTCATCACTTGCATAACTACTTTCCTTTCTTTTGACTGAACTCCGCCACGCCTCGGGACCGGCCCGCGAGTGGAATGAAATCGTTATCATCTCAATTCACGTCGCTGCCGGAGCCATCCCGGCGTTTTGCGAGTCAGTTTAAGTTTTGAATTCATGGTTCAAAACCGCAGCAATCGAATCGTGTACCGTTGGTACAATTTGCGACTGCTTCGACCATTCGTTGTCCAGAATCCTGGACAAAATTTCCGCCGTTGCGCCCGATTGAGCACAATCGAACGGAAGAATGGATACCCAAGCACACGCTGGAGCGGGTGCGGGTTTGGGGTCATCAAGCTGGCCGCAAACGGGCGGTCAAACTCTCGCCAAGAAGGGCCTCAGTTGAGGGGCGCTTTTTGCTTGCAGGCATGCTGCCTGACCCATAGCGGGATTTAGAAGATACCAAGTATTAACTTGGCCCCATATTCGGGTGCGGAGAATCCGGCTCCATCGGCCGCACAACCGATTCGGAACGCAAGGGTGCGAATGAGGCAAGAGGATCAGCCCGGTGTTTGGGGCGTAACCTTGCCCAAACAATCGCAGTGAGGCCACCGGGGACCACTATCCGTGGCGCCTTGCATGAGGGGTCGCGGTCTGGCAGTCTGCTCAAGCGGGAAGCTAACAATACGTCGAAATGTCGTCTGACCTGACATTTATCACTAACGAGCCCGGTACGAGTTTGCATGACCGCTTTCGGCGTCTACGGCATAACCCCCGCAGAAATCAAACTGGTCGAACAGAGCACGAAACGGTGGGAGAGGGAGAACTGCATGGGCCGAGCCAAACACTTGAAGTTTGATGAGATCGGCTATTGGTCGGAGATCAAACTCGACATTGTGAAGGACTACGCCTCGGCGTATTCACGGATTCTCACGGCGCAAACCAATCCGACGCTTCATCACAAGTACATCGACGCATTCGCGGGCGCAGGCGTGCACGTCTCGAAGGAAACGGGCGCGTATGTCCCAGGCAGCCCCGTCAACGCGCTCTTGGTGAAACCGGCGTTCCGTGAGTACCACCTGGTCGACATTGATCGGCAGAAGGTCGCGCTGTTGCGAGAACTCACCAAGGAACGCAAGGACGTTCAAATCCATGAGGGTGACTGCAACCGCATTTTGTTGGAGAAGGTTTTTCCGAATGTCCGGTGGGAACAGTATCGTCGCGGGCTGTGCTTGCTTGATCCGTATGGGCTGCACTTGAACTGGAAGGTGATTGAGACTGCCGGAAACATGGGTACGATCGACATATTTTTGAACTTCCCGGTCGCTGACATAAATCGAAACGTCTTGTGGCGGCATCCCGAAGGCGTGGACCCGGGAGACTTGAAGCGCATGAACGAGTTCTGGGGCGACGATTCTTGGCGGCAAATCGCATATACGACGAAGCGGGACTTGTTCGGGCATCTGGAAAAAGAAGAAAACGAGGTGGTAGCAGAGGGATTCCGGCAGCGATTGCTGAAGGTGGCCGGGTTCAAGCATGTGCCGGAGCCGTTGCCGATGCGCAATACGAAGGGAGCAACGGTGTACTTTCTGTTCCTCGCTTCACAAAAGCCCACCGCTGAGCATATTATCACAGACATATTTAACAAGTACCGGCAACGAGGAGCGAAGTAATGGGAGCAAATTCATCCATTGAGTGGACTGAGGCGACGTGGAACCCGGTCACCGGCTGCTCGAAGGTCAGCGCGGGATGCAAGAATTGTTACGCCGAGCGGCTGGCTCTGCGCTTGCAGGCGATGGGTAATGTCCGGTACCGAAACGGCTTCAAGGTCACGCTCCATCCCGACCTCGGCGAGTTGCCCAAGCGATGGCGCGAGCCGCGCCTCATTTTCGTCAACTCCATGAGCGATTTGTTCCATGAACAAGTGCCGCCGGAGTTTATCCAGAGCGTGTTTGCGACGATGCGATCGTGCCCACAACACACATTCCAGATTCTCACCAAGCGAAGCGGACGGTTGCGAAAACTTGCCGCCGAGCTTGCCTGGCCACAAAACGTCTGGATGGGCGTGAGCGTCGAGGATGCGCGAGTCGTCCAGCGGATCCATGACTTGCGACCTGTGCCGGCAGCCGTCCGTTTTTTGTCCTGCGAACCGCTCATTGGACCGCTTGATGAACTACCGTTGGATGGCATTCACTGGGTCATCGTCGGCGGCGAATCGGGACCGGGTGCGCGCCCAATACAAATCGAATGGATTCGCGGCATCTTCCGCCAGTGCAGGCAGGCTAACGTTCCGTTCTTCTTCAAACAATGGGGCGGCGTCCGCAAAGACCTGACTGGCCGAAAACTAAATGGTCGCACTTACGACGAGATGCCGCGTCCGCCAGAGACCTTAAAACGCAATGAGCGAGTTGAACTTATGCCTGCATAGTCCTGCGGTGGCGAAGCGGCGCGATGCCTCCTCGTCCACGAGCGCGCTCGAGCGGGAGATCGACGAGTTAGTTAATGCTGTCTGAGGCCTGACGCCGGAAGGAATCAAAATCGTGGAAGACTCTAGTTGCGCCTGAATCGAACGAAAATGAACAAAATGCCAAACAAGGCAGTCACTTCTCCGAAATCCCAGAACATGAGCGATGCCTTTCCCATTCAGATCCCGGATCGTCTGCCCATCCGCATCGCGCCATGCCCGATCGTGGAAGCTATCTTTGAAGCGCGTTTCGTCAGCCCTCAACCGTGGGCCACGATGCCCGGGTTGCTCTTTGCACAGATTCGGGAGAAATATCCTGAACAGAAGACTCTGCCCGTGGCCCAAATGCCAGAGGAACTCCGGAGGCAAGAGCCGGCCTTGCTGCATTTGCCTCTGATTCAATTCCTCAGCGACACTTTTCTAATCCAGCTCGGTCCGCGTGTGGTCAGCCTTGTGACCAAACCGAACGAATATCCGGGCTGGCCTGCGATCGAGCAGGAATTGAAGTGGCTGCTGGGATGGCTGAAGGCGGCTGGCTTCGTCGGTGAGACGGAGCGCTTGAGTGCGCGCTACATTGATTTCTTTGGCGGCGATGTTTTCACGGCTCTTCGTCTTGGCCTCCAGATTAACGACCAGCCGCTGCGGGAAACGCAGACGGACGTGACCACGGTATTGCGTCGCGGCTTGCTCACCATCCGATTGCAGGTGACTAATGGCGCGATTGTGTCCACCAAGGATGGTCCAAAGTCCGGGAGCGTTTTGGACGTTGACGCCTGGTTTGGATCGCTGGACGTGGACTTGTTTGGGAACGGATTGGCGCGGTTCGCCGAGGCGCACCACGCCATCAAAGGTCTGTTCTTCGGCTTGATAAAGCCCGAATTGCTCGCTAAATTGAACCCTACTTACGAATGAGCGTGCTATCCTTCCAAACCCAGTCGCCAGCCTACAGCCTTGTGGAAGAACTCAGAGAACTCGCGGCCGTCGCCGCTGTGCGCCGCACTGCGCCCGACGAACTGGCGCGCGAGGAGCTACTGCTCCGCAAGCTTGGCCCAAAGGGATGGGGGCGCGTGTATCACTTCCGAAACTTCTACGCTTCCGGTTGGGGCGAAAACGGTCGCGTCCTGTCGCCCAGGGCACTAGATGCGTTTTTCCGTTTTGTAGAAGAGGCAAACTTTCCGGCGGACAGGCGCGGAATTCTACAAAGCGGCGACCGAGGAGGAAGGCGTCGTGGCGTTTGATGGCCTGGCACAGTTGGCACAGCGGCTGTCAACGTAACGATGCCTCTCGCACGAACTGAGGACATCGTTCGCGCCGTCTGCACCGACAAGTGGGACGGCGAACGGCTTTCACCGAGCCTGTTCGTTGGAGAAAATATTTCCGTCAGCCGTTTGGCGCTTATTCCTTTGGCCGACCATTGGGATTTGTTCCGGCAGTATGTTCAACAGCCCCCGGAGCGCCGGTTGGAGTTGATCGCGGAAATCAATGTGGGTCGTTTACAGGACATCGGGCGCGCGCAGAATCCCGCCGTTGCGTTGACAGTCGAGCCGAAACCCGAGGATTGGAATCCAGCCCATGCTGAAATTCCTCAAAAGATCACGCGCGGACTGGCAAATAAGATTCTGCCAGAACTCATACTTCACCATCCCGCCCCGTCGAACCAGCGATGACTTTTCCAGAAGGGCTGTATCGCGGAAGCACGCTTACGGCTTCACCGCCGTTCGGTCCCGCCTCCGCGCACCGTTGCTTCACCTCGTAGTCATTGCAGTTTTCAGAATTGTATCAAGGGATCGACATGCGGTAGAACCGGCTGGCGTAATTCGTGGCCTTCGGGTCTGTAAACCCGACCGTCCCCGTGGCGTTTGACCTGACACCCAGTTTGGTCCAATTCACCAGGTTGGTTGAAGCCTCCAGCAAGTACAGCAGACCCGTGTCGCCAGTGGCGGACAGGTTGACCATGCCGTTGGTCGCCCGCGACACGTCCGTGAAGCTCGGCGTCGTGATGGTCCCGAAGGCCTGACGTTCCACCACGGTCAAAAACCGCCTGGGAGGCACGTTGGTCATGGTTTGTACGATCCCAGATGGCCACTCGATTCGCACCAGGTCGATATTGGTTGCATCTCCCTGACCGAAGTGGGCTTCCAGCGGCCCAGCGCTGAAGCCGGAACCGGTGTTGATTTCGCGCATTTGCCAGAACGCCCTTCCGCCGATGGTGGCCCGAATGCGAACCTTTGCGCCAATCGCCGAGCGGTTCGACACCGTGCCCACGAGCTTGACTTTGAGCCAGCCGTTGCTGTTCCCATTGTTCCGGTAAAGCAGGTTGGATTCCACCGCAGCGTCCGCGCCCCGTGCCACGAAGAGATCGAGAAAGCCATCGTTGTCGTAGTCGCCCCAGGCGCAACCGACTGGATTTATCCCGCCGTCATTGATCGGGCTGCCGGTGAGAATCCGGGTGAAGGAACCATCGCCGTTGTTGTGATACAGATAGTCTTGAGGCGGCGCACTTGCCACGAACAGATCGAGAAACCCGTCGTTGTCATAGTCTCCCCAGGCACACACACCGCCAGTTGCGTCGGTAATGATGCTACCGGTTGTGCTGTCAGTTATCCTGATAAATGTGCCATCGCCGTTGTTGTGGTAGAGGAAGTTTTGGCTCCCATTGGGCAGGAACAGATCCAGATAGCCATCATTGTCATAGTCTCCCCACGCGCAGCTAAACGAATGCGCGTGGTCTGTGAAGATGCTGCTTGAAGTGACGCGGGTGAAGGATCCGCCGCCCAGATTCAAATACAGCCGATTGGTCGAAGGATCGCTTTTGACCGTCACAA
>QHPW01000247.1:0-7061 GCA_003219675.1 Verrucomicrobiota bacterium | reverse complement strand
TACCTTGCGATGAATACATCGACGAAGCCGTCGTTGTCGTAATCAGCCCATACGGCACCTTCGGAGCCTCCGCCCCCAGGGACGATCGCGCCTACGTCCCTGGCCGTCATTTTGGTGAAGGTGCCGTTGCCGTTGTTCCGGAAGAGCTCATTTTGGGCGGCGAAGCCGTTGGAATCGGTGCTGGTGACAAAAAGGTCCAGATTGCCGTCGTTGTCATAATCCACCCAAGAGCAACCGCGCCAGTCCCTGGCTTCGCTGCCAATGACGCTGTTGGTGAGCTTCGTGAAGGTCCCGTCACGGTTGTTGTGAAACAGAAGGTTTTTTTGAGGTTGGTTGTTAAGGACATTATACGCACTCGTGACCAAAAGATCGAGGAACCCATCGTTATCGTAGTCCCCCCAGGCGCAAGCCGCCCCGGTTCCCAGATCGGTGACGATGCTGCTCGATGTGATCTTTGTGAAGGTGGGATCGACGTCCAGATGCGCGACGTGACTGGTGACGGACCCGGAGCTGTCGGACACCATAACGTCGTAATCTCCAGCGTTGGCTACCTGGATATTTGTTAAGACCAGGCGGAAGCTGGTCGCCAATGGAAGATTCGTGGTGGCAAACAGCCACTGATACAGAATGGGTGGATTGGTGGTCGTGGCGGAAACCTGAAACGACGCGCTCGCGCCCAAACTCACAGACTGGTTGGTGGGTTGCCTGGTAATAGCTGGTTGAGCGTGGTCGTTTGCGGCAGTAACGAGCATAGCGCCTGCAAGGCAAATGTGGGCCTTGGTTTTCATCTCGTTGGGTTCTCTCGGTTTGCAGGTTGTTTGGTTGTTCATTGGGAACAGGCGCGGTAAAAAACACGGTCAGGGGTGACAGGCCGCGCACCCAAAATAACGGTGTCGGTCTGGACGCTGGTGAGGTTAGTCAGGTTTCGCCAGGAGATCAGGTCGGCGGAAGTCTCGATCCTGTAACTAAGCCCGGTCGGACCTTCCAGTGAAAGCAAAAGCATCCCCGTGCTAGCGTTGGGCGTAAGCGTTAGGTTGATTATGGGGCCAGACTCCAAGATGGCCCCGAAATATCCCACCGCCACAAAGTGGCCGTCGCCATAGGCGATGGCTAGAAGCTGATTCCGCGTCGCCGACGGGCGCCCGACCCAGTTTACCCCGTCAGCGGAGGTCAGGATGGTGCCGATGGTGAAGTTCCCGCCGACGCCCACCGCCACAAACTGGCCGTTTCCATAGGCAACAGCAGCAAGCCATTCCCCACCACGCCGAAGCCAACTCACCCCGTCGGAGGAGGTGATGATGATGCCGTCCTTGACGCCCACCGCTACAAACTGGCCGTTGCCATAGGCGATGCTTAAAAGCAAATCCTGTGTCCCCGACTGGCGCTGGATCCAGTTCGTCCCCTCGGCAGAGGTCACGACGGCACCGAAGCCACCTACCGCCACAAACCGACCATTGCCATAGGTGATGCCGTTAAGCCCATTTGTCGTGCCTGACTCGCGTGGGGTCCAACTCACGCCGTCGGCGGAGGTCAGGATGGCGCCCGAACCATCCGCGTACGAGGACCCCACCGCCACGAATTGGCCGTCGCCGTAAGTGACAGCTCTAAGGGAACTCTGAGTTCCTGACGGGCGCTGGGTCCAGTTCGTCCCGTCGACGGAGCTCACGATTATATCGCCCACCGCCACAAACTGGCCGTTGCCATAGGTGATCGCCCAGAGCTCACTTTGTGTTCCTGACTGGCGCTGGATCCAGTTCGTCCCGTGGGCGGAGCTCACGATTATATCGCCCACCGCTACAAACTGGCCATGGCCATAAGTAATCCCGTTAAGGGTCGTGCCTGTCGGCAACGGATTGCGCCAGGTCCAAGCGTCCAATGGGTCAGCCAGTCCAATTTCAGCGAAGATCAGCAGGCCGAACGCTGCGCTAAGTTTGAAAGCGTTCATGATTTTATTTCTGTTTGACTTACGACCCGTGGGCTCGATGAGGATTGAGGAGTGTTTCATGGCTCCTTGGAAAGGAGGTGTTGTTGGATCATCATTTCGGCCGTGTCGACCGTTCCTGGAGCCACACAATGTCGCGGTTGTTTGGAGAATGAACGACCCCGACCCCCTGAATCACATTCTCCTTCACCGGAACCTTGGTCCGTGGGTCGGTCCAGTGCTTCAGCTCGGAATCGTCGGCAAAGGAGTAGCTGGTCACGCCCCTGTGCCTTTGCCTTCGCCTTGCTCAACGCGGGCATCGCGGCCAGGATCGCGATGATAGCGATGACGACCAGGAGTTCGATGAGCGTAAACCCATCCGCTCCTGGTGAGGAGGCCGCCTGCCTTTGTGGCCGTCGTATTGTCAGCCGTGAGTCATTGTTCTTGGAATTTGGGTAGGGTTCGGAAGTTCCGGACGCCTTTTCGCTTCCCGGCGCTTTAGGCCCATCGAGCGGTGGCGCTCGCCAAATGCGCACCTCGCCACCCTCACCGGCGGAGTAGATGGCGTTGCCGTCGCGGGAGAAAGCGAACTCGCCGCGGTGGCCATAGAGTGTTCCTACCTCCAAACCAGTCTTGGTGTCCCAAAGCTTAAGGGTGCGGTCACTGATGCTGCCTGAAGCAACGCGGCAGCCGTCGGGCGAAAAAAACCAAGTTCATGAAACCAAGGTGCCCGCGCAACGTGTAGCGAAGCTGCAGGCCACGGGGGATCACCTCCCAGAGTTTGCCGGTTCCGTCCGCACCACCGGATGCAAGTAACCTGCCGTCACGGGAAAACTCGACGCCGACTGCAAAAGGCGGATGCGCGAGTATGTTTGTTATTGGGCTTCCGCTTGCGCGGTCCCATAATGTCACAGCTCCGCCATCATGCGCGCTGGCCAGCAGCGATCCATTAGGTGAGAAGGCGAGGCTAAGGACCGCGTTGTCAATGGCCGCGAACGGGCGCGGTGTTCGCGTCGCCATGTCCAAAATCATGATGTTGGTGGGTCCGCCGAAAGCGAGCTCACGCCCGTCAGGCGAAAACGATGGATTACAGAATCCAAGGGTCCGCGAGATCGGAAAGGTATTCGTTTGTCCTGACTCGTAATCCAGGATCCCAAGGGATTTGAAACCTGCCCACGCGACAGTTCGCTCTGTCGGTGAGAAAGTCATACTAAATACGTTTGGTTCACCGGTCCGGATTCTCCGGATTACGCCACCGCTAACCCTGCAGAAACTATAAGACCTTCGATCATGTTTGTGGTGCGCCAGAGCACACCTCGTCCCAGGACAGCGCGAAGATCCCAAACTTTGATCTTTCCGTTGCCGAGGAGAGTGATCACCGACTTTTCATCGGGCGTGAAGGCAACCTCGTTCACCTGATCGTCATTCCCGCCCAGCGTGGCCAGCTCACGCTGCGTTTTCACATCCCACAATTTCGCGGTGTGATCCCGGCTGGCCGAGGCGATCAAGCTGCCCGAGGGAGAGAAGGCAAGGGATGTTATCATCGCACCATTAACGGGCATAGCATCGATCTGTCGCGACTCCTTGGTATCCAGCAGCACAATAACTTCGGCAGACCCGGCTGTGGCCAGGACCGCGCCGTTCGGTGAAAAGGCGAACGCGCCGAGTTCGCCGCGGTGCGCCTGATACGCGACCGAAAGCTTGCCGGTGCTCCAATCCCAGACCTCGAGCGCTTTGCGCTCATTGCCTCGGCTAAAGTACAACCGGGTCAAACCTGGTCCAAAGAAGGGCGGTGTGTTCCAATCTTGCTCTGTGGTCGAAGAATCCGGCACGGGCGAGAGCAAAGCTTTGCCCTGGGTGATCGACCAGAGCCCGATCTCGCCGTCATCGCAGGCGGCCACGAGGACACTATCGTCCGGTGAGAACGCGAGGTAGGTCACTTTTGCTTGGTACTTGCCAAAAACCCCGCGTTGCGAACCAGCAGCCATGTCCCACTCCAGGATGCGATGGGTGTCGCCATCTTGAAATCCCACCGCCAGAGTCCGGAGGTCCTTACTGACCGCAGCCTGCGATGCTTTGCCGGGCACCGGGACGACCGAAACTTCCTCAAAGGTGGGTAACCGATAAACCTCCATCGTGCGGTCCTTGTCGTTCACGGACAGCGCGGCTTGCTGGGCCGGATACCACCACCACCGCTCCGACGTTCGCTGCGGTGGCAACTTCAACGGAAACTGAGCCCATGTCGTCATATCCCAGGCGAGGATCTGGCTCGTCTCCTCTTGGAGGTTGTACAGCGTGCCTCCTATGACAATAAGGCGAGGGTTAGAAAAGATCTGCGTGGCTCTCAGTCCCTGAAGTTGATGTGTCACTAAACCGGTCTGATCGGCGGCGTGCCGGAGGTACCGCCACTCGAAACCACGCAGGTCTTCCGCGCCGTTGCGAGGTTCATGGGCCCCGAGCAGCTCTTGAACCTGACCTATCGCGCCGTCCCGCAACGCTTGCGATGCCAACCTCATGTCGGCGGCGTACAAATTCCGTTCCGCATCAAGGCGAGCGCGATTGATTCGTACGAGCGCGATCGGCGTGCCAAAGCCAACTACGATGACGAGGAAAAGCACTACGACCCCCAGCGTCGCGAGGGCGGGTTTGCGCCGGCACCAGCGCCAGACCTTTTCCGCCCCGCTCACAGGCCGGGCGTGAACAGGCTCGCCGTTGAGGAATCGGCCTAGATCGTCAGCGAGTTCTTTCGCGGTCGTGTAGCGGCGACCAGGTTCCTTCTCCAGGCATTTCAAACAGATGGTCTCCAGATCGCGTGGGACGCTTGGATTGAGCAGCGGCGGTGAAATAGGCTCGCTATTTAAGACCTGAGTCACAATGGCGGGCAGCGACCCTCCTTGGAAGGGAGCGCGGGCCGTCAGCAAGTGATAAAGAATCGCGCCCAGCGCATACACGTCACTGCGCCGGCCGACTTTGCCTCGATCCGGGCTGGCCTGCTCAGGCGCTATGAAGCCGGGAGAGCCCAACACTTGACCGGTGAGGGTCAGGCTGGATTCGCCCTCGATCCGTGTGGCGAGCCCGAAATCAGTCACACGAGGCTGATCGGTCGCTGCCTCGATCAGGACGTTGGAAGGTTTGAGATCACGATGCAGGATGCCCTGCGAATGAGCGTAATGGATCGCTTCGGCGATGAGTTTGAGGTAGTGGGCGGCTTTGGTCGGAGGGAGGGGACGATCACCCACCAACTGCGCGAGAGATTGCCCCTCGACGTAATCCATCGAGAAGAAGTGCTGGCCGGCGTGCAGTCCCACTTCATGCACCGGCACGATGTTCGGGTGCTGGAGGAGTGCAGCAGTGGTGACTTCACCACGAAACCGTTGGATGACCTTTTTATCGACGAATTGTTCGGCCAGGATCATTTACCACACCCATGCCGCCGCGGCCGATCTCCTCGACTAATTCGTAATCGCCAATCCGGCCAAGCGTTGGTGAGGTCAAGGAATCAGTCTGCTCGGCTCTTGGAACAGACAGAGCGGATTCGGCGAAGATTTCGCTCAGTCCGGAGGCCAAGCCGAGCGAGATGAGGCACTGACCACATAAGCCGCGAGGCAGCCCTGGATCGAGTTCCGCCCCGCATTGTGAACATTTTTGAGCATTGGCCATAGCCGTCATCACCCTGTTACCACCGAAAAGGCGGGGAGAGGTAACAGGAAATCTTTTGCTTACTTGGCGGCTAATGCGCTCAGTAGATGGCGCAGCTCCTGATCGATCTCTGCCGAAGTCACCACGGTCTGAGCAACTTCCAGGCGCAGGAGTTCGCCATAACGCTTGCGCAGGCGGTGGACCGTCATCTTCACGGCTGCTTCGGTAAGGCCCAACTTGAGGGCGAGTTCTGCATAAGGCTCGCTGAGCGCGTTGCCGGTCAGACCGTCTGCAAGAAGGTTGAACAACGCTTCTTTCCCAGCCGTCGGGGCTTTCTGTATCGACAGCTTCCTGCGCATAGCGTGTCTCCGGGCTCAGCTCATCCAAGGATACGACTGTCATGGTTCCTCCCCGTTTTCCTGCGTGCGTGTGGGTCCATGCACTCGCCAGATGATTTTTCAATGCGTGCAGAAGGAAAGAGCGGAAGCGCGCCCCGGTAGGCCGGAGATCCGCCAGGAGGTCACGTTCCAATAGCCGCTCAAAAAAGCCCTGCGTCAGATCCTGAGCATCCTCTGGCGAAGAGCCGCGCCGCCTGACGTAAACGTAGAGCGGGTACCAATAAGTGCGGCATAACTGCTCCAATGCTGCCTGCGTTGCAGGACTCGAACTCTCCCCCGCCGCCAGCACCACGCTCCAGTGTGTGGTCGGGAACTGTGCTCCGCCCTGAGACGTCCATGGCCCCTGGTCGTCTGCTGACATAGCCAGAGCCTGTTCTGAGCACGAGAGAAAGGCGAGCAGCGATTTGAACGATTTGGCACAGGAAAATCTGAAAAGTTGAACCTTGCCAAACTGCGTGCTGCATTGGGCTGGACCAATGGCAAGATCGGACGGCTTTGGGCTTCGCTATTTGCGTTCGCTCCAATCGTCGAAGGTTCAATTTGGCTCGCCAGCGCAAGATTACCTCGTGATTCCTTTGGACTGTGATTGTCGGACACTCCGGTTGACCAGATGCCGTCTGCGAACAGGAACTGTTTCGCGCCTCCGCGCTTGAGATTCTGATTGCGACTGGTCGACGTTTTTCTCGACAGATTGCCGTTGGACAAGTCCCTCTTTAGAATCGCCAAGGCGAGTAGCCTCGTGTGATTGCTTGACCAGATCCGTTGCCGAAAGCCGTTCGGACGATTTTGAAACGGCGCTCAGCAATTCCTGCTTATCGTCGGTGTAAATCGTCATCGCTTGCTTGAACCGGCTGGCCGAAACGTAAAACTGCTCGCGGCCCGCGGCCCGAAACGATTCGGCGCTTTCGGCAATAAACACGCAGTCCACGCTCTTGCTCTGTGAACTGTAGGACGTGAGGCAATAACCGTGCGTCAGATGCCCGTAGTCCTTTGAGACAACCCAGCCGTTAGCCAGTTTGAGGTCGCCGCCTTTCGTGAAGCCTTGGGCTTTTTTCAAATCCCCGTTGTTAAGTCTTTGCTTCGTTTTCGTGAAGCCGTTCTGG
>QHPW01000246.1 GCA_003219675.1 Verrucomicrobiota bacterium | reverse complement strand
AATGATTCGCCCATTTATCCCGATCGCGCGGTGCATCCGGACCAGTATCACGGCGACAAGGAAGATCGTCCCGCGCGCGATCGCATTTCGTGGCTCGAAGACACCAACGGCGATGGTGTCATGGACAAGAAGCACATTTTCGCCGATTTCGAGCACGGCGTGTCCGGTGGGCTGGAATTGGTGACTTCGCTCCTGTTTTACAAGGACGGCGTGATCGTCGCGCAGGCGCCGGACATTCTCTGGATTCGCGACACCAATGGCGACGGCGTGGCCGACAAGGTGGAAAAGCTTTATACCGGTTTCGGCACGTTCGACACACACGCGGTGATCAACAATTTCCGCTGGGGTATGGACGGCTGGGTTTACGGGGCGGTCGGTTACAGCGCCGGCGAACCGAGGTCTGGCAATGGAGCGAAGAATTATGGCCGGATCACCGCCGGCATCATCCGATTCAAACCGGATGGCAGCGCGCTCGAACAGGTGGCCTCCGGTTCCTGCAACACCTGGGGCTTCGACTTTGCGCCCGACGGCGAAATGTTTTACACCACCGCGACCTGCGGCGAGCATCTGCTGCACATTGTCATGCCGGAAAAAGTCCTGGCCCGCGGCAATGTTGGCGGCATCCGCGCCTCGGCGGTCATTCCCGATCACCAAAAGGTCTTTCCCGCGGTGCATCACACCCGGCCGGCCTACATCCAGATCGATTGGGTGGGCATGTTCACCGCCGCCGCGGGCTCCTGCATCTACAATGGCGGGGCGTGGCCGGACCGTTTCGACGGCACACACTTTCTTTCCGAGCCGACGGTCAGTCTGGTGCACAACGACTGGCTGAAGCCGGACGGCGTCAGCTATATCGCCGGCAAAGAGCCGGGCCGCGAGGAAGCCGAGTTTATCGCGGGCACTGACCTTTGGTTCCGGCCGATTCACACCCGCGTCGGGCCCGACGGCGCGCTGTACGTCGTGGACTTTTACAACCAGGCCGCCATCCACAACGACACGCGCGGCCCCGCGCACGGCGCGCACAACGCCGCCACGCGGCCCGACCGCGACCATCATTTTGGCCGCATCTGGCGCGTGCAGCACAAGGACGCCAAGAAACTGCCGACTTACAAACTCGACGCGAAGAAGCCGAGAGACCTGGTAAAAGCGCTGGAACATCCGAACGGCTGGGTGCGCGGCACGGCGCAACGATTGTTAAACGAAGGCGCGGGCAACAAGATCGCTCCCGCGCTGGCAAAGATGGCGAAATCCGGTCCGACGCCCTTCGCCCGGATTAGCGCGCTCTGGACGCTGAACGATCTGGGTAAGTTGGACCCTTCTCTACTGTTGACCGAGCTCGACGACAAAGATGGTGTCCTTCGCAAGAACGCTCTCCGACTCGTGGGTGAGCGGGGCGAGAATGACAACGACGCGGCAAGGCGGAAGGCCGTGCTGGCCGATCTGAATGATTCCGATCCGCGCGCCCGGCTGAACGCGATGGTTGCGCTGGGCAGCTTTAGTTCGTCACCGGAGATCGCGCGCGCGGTTGTGGCGACCTGGCCGGCCCTCAAAGACAAATACCTGGAATCCGCAGCACTAGGCGTCGCCGCCAAGGACCCGCTGCTCTTCGTCGAAGCGGCATTCGACGCGAAAGACCCGGCATTCCTCGCGCCGTTTGTTTCGCACACGGTCCGGCTGCTGGCCAATCGGCAGGAGGCTGTTTTGGCCGCCAGGTTGATCACCCTGCTCGCCAAACAACCGACGAGCACCGACGGGCTTAAACAGGTCGCCCTCGAAAGTCTCGCGGCAAACCTGAAGTCCGACGTGATTCCAGCGTGGTCGTCCGATCTTCAATCCGCGTTCAAGTCTCTGCTCGCTTCGCCGCGACCCGGCCTGCCGGGCGCGGCGCTGCCGCTCGCCGCGCGTTGGGACAAGACCGGCGCGCTCGCCTCCGATTTGAAGCCGGTCATTGTCCGGCTCGGCGCCACGCTCCAGGACGCCTCGCTGCCCGACGATGAACGCGGCCAGGTCGCCGCGAACCTGCTCGGTGTCCGCAGCCTTGACGCCGGCATTATTCCGAACGTAACCGGGCTTGTCGGCTCATCGGCCTCGGCGGAATTGCAGAAACGCGTCGTCGAGGCGCTTGGTTCGACCGGCGACCCGGCCGCCGGCGCCGGATTGATCGCGGCTTATCCGAAAGTTTCCGGCGAACTGCGGGAAGCCGCGCTGGGTCAGTTGCTCAAGCGCGCTGACTGGTCGCTCGCGCTCGTGCAGGCGCTCGCCGACAGGAAAATTGATCTGGCGTTGTTGGGCCCGGCCAACCTTCATCGGCTGCGCACGCACCCGGACAAAGCGGTCGCCGCCCGCGCCAACGCGGTGATCGACGGGCTGAAAGGCCCCGAAGAGAAGGAGAAGGACAAACTGATCGCCCAGTTCAGGCCGCAGGTGGAAAAGCCGGGCAACCTGGAGAACGGCCACAAGCTCTTTCTGGCGAACTGCGCCAGTTGCCATCAGTTCAAAACCGATGGCCGCAACCTTGCGCCGAATCTTACCGGCATGGGCGCGCACGGCCCCGGCGAGTTGCTCGTGCACATCGTTGACCCGAACCGGCTGGTCGAGCCGAATTTCGTCAGCGTCAGCATCGAGACAAAGGACGATTTGACTTACGACGGCATTATCGAGCGCGAGAACAACGTCGAGGCGCTGCTGCGCAATGCGACCGGGGATTACACGATCCGCAAGGACAATATCAGGAGCCGCAGTTCGACCGGCCGCTCGCTGATGCCCGAAGGCTTCGAAGCGCTCGGCGCGGAAGGCCTGCGCGACCTGCTCGCCTACCTCTGCGCTGACGAAACCCGCTACCGCATTCTCGACCTTGCGTCCGCCTTCACCGCCAACACCTCGCGCGGCCTTTTTAACAGCGAAGACTCGAAGGACGAGACGCTGCGGTTCCGAAAGTTCGGCACCATCAAAGTCGGCGACGTTCCTTTCGACATCGTCAGTCCAGGCAGAAGCCAGACCGGCAACAACATCATCGTGCTGAAAGGCGGCAATGGTTTTGCCAGGACGTTGCCGCAGCGCGTCGAGGTCAAGGCCGGTTTCGCCGCCGACAAATTGTATTTCCTCGGCGGCGTGGGCGGCTGGGCCTACCCCTGGGGCGGCGATGCGCTCAAAGACAAACCGGCGGCGAAAATCACGCTGCACTTCGCAGGCGATGGAACCGAAGAAATCGTATTGAAGAACGGCGCTGAATTCGCCGATTACACCGGCGCATTCGATGTGCCCGGATCGAAGGAAGCGCCGGACCTGGTTCAACGCGGGCAGGTCCGCTGGTTCAGCAAGGACGTGAAGGGTCGCGATGTCATTGAGCGGATTTCCATCGAAAGTTTCAACAACGAGATCGCACCCGCTTTCGTCGGCATGACGGCGGAATTGTCGGATCAAGCAGGAAAGCCAGCGGTGGCTTCGGTGCCCGCGGATGATCCTCCCGCGTTTGACATCAAATGGTCCGAGGTCGTCCTCGCGGAGATCTTGACGAAAACCGATGGACTACCGGAAAGGATTTCCTTGGAGTTGTCACCCTCCAAGGCTGAAGAATTTCGCCGATTTACGGCAGCGAACATCGGGAAGACGGTTCAGGTCAAACTCAATGGGGTCGTTCGGTGGGTGCCGAAGATCGCCCAGGGGATTTCGACAAGCAGGCTGGAGTTGCCGATGCACTCAAAGTACGAAGCCGAGGAGGAGCTTCAACGCTTCCGCGTTGCGAACGCCGCGCCCTCCAAGGGTGATGCCGACCCCAGTAGCAGTTCCAAACCCGTTCGCGTGTTGATCGTGGGCGGCGGCAGTTCGCACGACTTCGACCGGTGGTTCAACCAGGAGGATGCGAAAACGTTGTCGGCGGACGGCCAGGCGACAGTCTCATACACCGACAAACCCGGCGAGATCCTTCCGGCGCTCAAAGATATCCAGGTGCTTTACCTGAGCAACAACCAGCCGATGAAGGACCCGGCGTTGCGCAAAGCGATCTTTGATTTCGCCGAAGCGGGCAAGGGCTTGTTGCTGGTGCATCCGGCGCTGTGGTATAACTGGGCGGACTGGCCGGAGTACAATCGGGCGCTGATTGGCGGTGGCGCGCGCAGCCATGACAAATACGGTGAGTTCGAGCTGCACGTGAATGTCCCGCAACACCCGGTCATGGCCGGGGTGCCCGACGCGTTCAAAATCAACGACGAGCTTTATCACTTCGAGGCGGACAAGGACGGCACGCCGATTCAAGTCCTGGCTTACGCAAACAATCTTCAGACCGGGAAATCGTACCCCTCGGTCTGGGTCGTGAAGCATCCCAAGGCGCGGATTGTGTGCATCGCCCTGGGCCACGACGGCAAGGCGCACGAATTGGATGCTTACAAGACGATTTTACGGAACGCGCTCAAGTGGGCGGCGGGGAAATGACGAAATCCGAATGACGAATGTCAAAAGAATGACGAAGCCCGAATGTCAAATCAGGCAGGGTAACGCTAGTCCACTAATTTGGTGGCGGCGGTGCGGCGGCACCGCCGTGCGCCGCGGCAGCGGCGCACCCACCTTAAGCAGATTAGGACACCACCACGGGTGACTCCGGAATGCCGATTCGGGCTTTAGAAATTCGGGCTTCTTTCGTCATTGGTCATTCGGATTTCATTCCCTCCGCGTTGCCGACCCTTCGATTTGTTTCAACGCCTCCTCCGCTTTCACTCGCGTGTAGCTAAACTCCTCCCGCAGCACGTTGCTCAGCGCGGGCGCTGCGGCCCTTGCCGCCGGGCCCATTTCAGCGAGCACCGTCGCAGCGCCCGCGCGGTTCGGGTTGTTTTGGCCGCTCAGTATCCTGATCAGGATCGGCACCGTCGTTTCGGATTCGCAGCCGACCGTCCACAGCGCATCAATCACCTGCAACCGGAAATAGTCGTCATTCAGACGCAGGGCGGCTTTAAGTTCGGGAATCGCGTTTCGGGCGGGAGGACCGATCTGTGCGAGGGCCATGACCGCCGAACCGCGCACCGAAGGATTCGAGTCCTGCAGCGCCCGCGCCAGCGCGGGAGCAGCCGCGCCGGCCTGCGAACCGAGGTGGCCGATATACAGGGCGGCCTTCACGCGGATTCTCGGGTCGTTCCTCTTGAACATTCTGATCAGATAAGGCAACCCCGCCGGACCGATCTGCAGCAGGGTCGCCCGCGCGAGCCCGCCGGAGCCAAAGCCGATAAAATCGTTGAGACTGGCGTCAACTCCCAGGAGCGCCGGCACGGCGGGCGCGGACGCCGGGCCGAACTCATAAAGGACTTCGATGGCGCGTTCCTGGAGCAACTGGTCCAGAGCGCGCCGCGGAATTTTTCTCGCAATGAACCTCGGCAGCTTCGGACGCCACCCTTCCAGCCAGGTCCAGAAACGGCCTCTTCTTCTGTTCAGCGCCTCGGTGAGGGCCGGCACGGCGGCGGGGCCGATGCTTCGCAACGCCTGCCGCGCATTGGCATTGTCGTGCAGCAATTGCTCGACCCAGTCACGGGCCGACTTGCCCTGGTAATGCGGGCCGCGGTGGAGCCAGGCGAACAGGCCGAAGCCAATGACTGCGAGCAAAACGGCGGTTGCGGCCAGGGACCGCTTGGACAACGCCGCTGTTTTCATCAGAATCGGACCGCCGCGTGGCAGCGGCTCATTTGATTCCGGCCAGCCGGTCTTTCCAGATGTTATAAAGCAGCAGGGTCGCCTGCACGTCGCGCAGGCAATACGCCGCGATCTCACGGTAACGGCCCTCTGTCAATAAACGGCTTACGTCCATGCCTGTAACGCCGTGGCTTTTGGGCGACTCGATGCCGAACGCCTTGCAGTAAAAGTCGAGATTGAACCGCCGCGCCGCGCCGTCCCGTCCGCTCACACCGTAAAAGGTGAATTGTTCCGCGAGGTCGCAGTGCGGCTCGGTTTGAAAACGGTAGCCCAGCCAGTCCTTGCGCGTGATGGGCACGTTCAGGAGGGCCGAGCGCAGATAAACAAACGGCACGTCAAAGCCCCGTCCGTTAAAAGTGATTACGTGCTCGTATTTCCTCGCCACCTCCCAGAACTGCCCCAGAAGTTCCGCTTCCTCCGCGCACGGCACGAATCTCACCGCTTGCGATTCGTCGGTGCCTTGCTCGAAGTCGTACGACAGGAACAGCACCTGGCCGCGCGCGGTCTCGGCGTTGAGCATGCCAATGCAGACCGCCTGCGCGGTCAACGGCCAGAGATTGAATTGTTGAAGAATTTCAGCGCGCCGCGCCTCGCGCGCGGCATCATCGGAAAGCTTTTCCGCCTCGCGAAAGAGGTATTCCTGCTGGGTCTGGTCGAAGTTCTCCCGCGGGAGGGCGGAGGTTTCAATGTCAAAAATCAATTTCGCCATGCGCGACTACGCGGATACGCCGCGGACAACCTGGACGACAGGCCCACCTCACAACATCGGGACCTGTCGTCCTCCGGTTGAGTGTTACCAAACAACTACTTCTTTTTCTTGCCGGCTTTTTTCTTTTTCTTTTTTGCGGCCACAGATTTTCACCTCCGTTCTGTTTTAGGTTCTAATCCTGTCGCCAAAAATCTTGAAAAGAGCGGTCGCGTCTGGTCCGTCGCCAGAGTTGTAGTCGAAATTTATTTTCCTGGCCAGTTTTAATTTCAATTTTTCCTGAGCGGGTACAAAAATTTTATTTCGACCGGAATTTTTTTTTCCGCTAACGTCCGGCGCGATGGGCAGCGACACCCAACTCACTCCGATGATGGCGCAATATCGCCGCATCAAAAGCGAACTGCCCAAAGACGCGCTGCTGCTCTTCCGCCTCGGCGATTTCTATGAACTCTTTTTCGAGGACGCGCAGACCGGCGCGCAGCTGCTCAATGTCGCGCTTACCCGGCGCGGCGACGTGCCGATGTGCGGCATTCCGTATCACGCGGCGGGCGGCTACATCGCGCGACTGCTCAAGGCCGGCCGCAAAGTCGCCGTCTGCGACCAGATGGAAGACGCGCGGCCAGGCCAACTGGTCAAACGCGAGGTGACTCAAATCCTCAGTCCCGGCACGCATTTCGACGAACGGATGCTCAGCGCCGAGCGGAACAACTACGTCGCCTCCGTTTACCCGGCGGGAAGCAGTTTCGGACTGGCGTTCGTCGATTTCACGACCAGCGATTTCAAAACCACCGAACTGGAAGGCGAAACCGCCCTGCTGACCGAGCTGGAACGCCTGCGCCCGGCGGAAATTGTGATTCCCGGCGAAGCCGGGCCTCTCAGGACGTTGCTGCAGAATGGGTTCCCGATCCTCAACGGTTACGACGACTGGGTGTTCGCCCCGGAAACGGCCCGGTTCACGCTCCGCGACCATTTCAAAGTGGCGTCGCTCGATGGTTTCGGACTGAAGAGTCGTTTCGCCGCCGTCGGCGCCGCAGGCGCGGTGCTCCATTACCTCACGCAGCATTTGCGTCGCGACGCGGCGCATCTGACGCGGCTTTCCTTTTACCAACGCCATGATTACCTGGTGCTGGACGCGGTCACCTTGCGCAATCTGGAAATTCTCGAGCCACTCCATCGGGATGCGCCCCGGCCCGGCTCGCTCTATGCCGCCGCCAACCGGACCGTGACGCCGATGGGCGCGCGGCGCTTGCGCGACTGGCTTTCGCAACCGTTGGCGGCGGCGGAACCGATTCAACGCCGCCAGGAAACGGTGCAGGCGTTTATGGACTATCCGTCGGCGCTCGAACATTTTCGCCAGCACCTCGCCGAAGTGCGCGACCTGGAGCGCACGATCAGCCGCCTCAGCGTCGGCACCGGCAACGCGCGCGATTTGCTCGCTTTGCGCCTCGCGCTCGAACAGGTCCCGACGTTGAAGGAGATTCTCAAGAGCGTGGGGCAGGCTTCCAGCGCGTCTCCGATTTCACTCCGCGAGCTGCCAAAGTTGAACGACCGCGTCGAAAGAAATGAGACCGGCAGCATGCCCGTCCCGCTTTTAAGGGAGTTGGAACCGCAGCTCAGCGAACTGCCCGACCTCGTCGAATTGATTTCCCGCGCCATCGTCGACGGACCGCCGCTCGCGGTGAAGGAAGGCGGACTCATACGCGAAGGATTCGACGCGAATCTTGACGAACTCCGCCGTGGATCGCGCGAGGGCAAGGAATGGATTGCGAAGTTGCAGCAGGACGAAATCGGGCGCACCGGGATCACGTCGCTGAAAGTGCGGTTCAATTCCGTCTTCGGCTACTACATCGAGGTCACCAAAGCGAACCTTGACAAGGTCCCGCCGCATTACATCCGCAAACAGACCATCGCGAACGGCGAGCGGTTCATCACGCCGGAGTTGAAGGAAATGGAGGGCAAAATCCTCGGCGCCGAAGAGCGCAGCGTCAAACTCGAATATGAACTGTTCCTCCGCGTGCGCGAGGCGGTCATTGCGCGCCTGGCAACCATTCAACAAACCGCTTCCGCACTGGCACAATTGGATGTCCTGGCTTCCTTCGCCGAAACCGCGCGGCTGTTCAGCTATTGCCGCCCGCAAATCGCCAACGACGGCGTGCTGCAAATCCGCGACGGCCGGCATCCGGTGCTGGATCAGGCGCTGACCGAGGAACGCTTCGTGCCCAACGACACCGAACTGGCAAGCGTCGCTCAGATTTTTCCTCCCTCTCCCGCGCCAGCGGGGCAGAGGGCCGAGGTGAGGGGGAATGCGCCGGGTGATTCAGTCACCGAACCGACTGGCACGGCGACCCCTCACCCTGACCCTCTGCCCGCAGAAGGGGAGAGGGAAAATCATTTGAACTTCCCTCAAATCATGCTCATTACCGGGCCGAACATGGCGGGCAAGAGCACCTACATCCGGCAGGTGGCGCTGCTCACCCTGCTGGCGCACACCGGCGCGTTCATTCCTGCGGCGTCGGCGCGCATCGACCTCGTGGACCGTATGTTCACGCGCATCGGCGCCAGCGACGACCTCGCGCGCGGGCAGAGCACGTTCATGGTCGAGATGAGCGAGACGGCCAACATTTTGAACAACGCCACGCCGCGCAGTTTGATCATCCTCGACGAAATCGGCCGTGGCACGAGCACGTTCGACGGTCTCAGCCTCGCGTGGTCCATCGTCGAACACCTGCACAATCAGGTTGGCGCGAAGGCGCTCTTCGCCACCCATTATCATGAACTGACCGAACTCGCCGCGCGCCTGCCGCGGCTGCGCAATTTCAACGTCGCGGTGCGCGAGTGGCGCGACCAGATTGTTTTCCTGCGCAAAATCGTTCCCGGCGGCACCGACAAGAGCTACGGCATCCAGGTCGCCCGCCTGGCCGGCGTGCCGAAGACGGTGCTGGAACGCGCCAGGGAAATCCTGGGCAACCTCGAAGAATCCGAACTCACACCCGAGGGCAACGTGCGCAAGCAGGCGCGCCATCGGGCCGAACGCGAAAAGCTGCAGAAACTCGGCCCGCCGCCACAGCTGGATTTGTTCGGGTGAATTGCTTTCAGCGCTGCAACAACGGCGTGACAAAACCCCGTTCTTCGCGTAGCTTGCGCGCGTGTGGACGCACGGTCAGCCCATGCCCCTCAATATTTAATCCTCAGCCAACATCCCGCGTCATCCTCATGCCCGAAAAAACCTTCGTCACCCTGGCCGAGACCGACGGCACGACCGCGATTGTCGCTCCTGAACTGGGAGGCTGGTTGCTGCGCTATGCGCGCAGGACGCCGAAGCATGGGTGGGTCGAGGCGCTGCATTTTTCACAGGCCGTGGTGGACCGTTATCCGCGTGAGATGTATGCCGGTGCACCGGTCCTTTTCCCTCTCGTGAGCAACAATCGTGTCGGCGACAAGGAGCATCATTACGAGTGGAACGGGAACGTGTTTGAAATGCCCCAGCACGGTTTCGCGCGCCGTTCCAAATGGTCGATCCTGGAACAAACCGCGACATCGATCACGATGGAACTCACCGACAACGAGGCCACGCGCGCCAGTTATCCGTGCGCGTTTCGGTTCTGTCTGACGTATCGGCTTGGCCGGGGACGATTGCACTGGGAACAGGTGGTTGAAAACCGCTCGGACGCGCCTCTGCCGTTCAGCGCG
>QHPW01000053.1:12712-14448 GCA_003219675.1 Verrucomicrobiota bacterium | reverse complement strand
GGTCCCATGACTTCCTGCATGGCGCGAAGAATTTCAGCGCGACGCTCTCGCCAGTCGCGAACGGATTTGACGGGCAGACCGTCGCCTTTCCTGCCCCGATAAATCAACAGATTCGTTCGAGCCGGTCTTTGTGAGGTTTGCACTGTGTCCGATGCTCCGCGTGCAACCGGATGGGTCCCTCCAAAAAGCGCCAGCAGACAAACCATTCCTGAAGCGCAGAGGGTGCCGAAGACGGCCTCTGGTTGTGCCCATGAAACCGGGCGCCGCCCTGCCTTGCGGTTCATGGGAAGCCTCCCATCGTTTTTCGCATGCGTTGGTGCCATTGAACCTCGCCAACGGGTAGGGCGCGGTGTCCGCACCGCGCCGACGCCGGCGCGCCGGGGACAGCCCGCCCTACCCAATGGTTCATCGGCATGGGCAGGGGCAGGAGTGGTCCGATGCTCCGACGGCATACAGGGTTGAAAGATGGCGTTCTACAATTCCGTGATCCGGATGTTTCGGAATCTGACCAGCGACTTCGCGTCGTGGTTCTGCAGTCCGATGTAGCCTTTGATCAAACGGTCGGTCTGGTAATCAATCGTCGGCTCTCCGTTCCAGGTGATCTGAATCCGGCGGCCCCGGGTGAGGATGCGCACGTGGTTCCACTCGCCGGCGGGCTTCGACATATTTTTCGTCGCGGGGACGACGTCGTAGAGCGATCCGGCGGAGCCTTTGGTTGGCTGGCGTCCGTAATCGGCCAGGATTTGAATCTCATGCCCGGTGAACGCGGGGTTCCGTTCCAGCGCCGAGCGGATGAAGATGCCGCTGTTGCCTCCGGCGTTGATGGCATAGTCGAGTTCGAGAATGAAATCGCTGTATTGTTTTTCGGTGCGCAGCCAGGAACCGCTCTTTTCCGGGTTCGTGCTCCAGTCCCTGCCGTTGCGACCGACCAGCGCGCCATCTTCGACCGTCCATTCGCCTTCATACATGACGACCCAGCCAGCGAGGTCGCGGCCGTTGAAAAGGGTCTTAGCCTGCCGCTTATCGCCGGTCGTTGAGCAGCCGAGTAAAACACCGACAAGGAAAAACATCGCCAGGAGTGGTTTTTTCATGGCCAATGTTGTTAACGTCGAGTTTTAATTTTGACCAGCTTGTTTAACACGACACCATGCACGAAACCGCCGTCGAACATTTGGGCAAATCGGACAAAGTGCTGGCCCGCCTCATCCGCAGGGTCGGGCCGTGCCGGCTGTTGCCGCGCCGAAATACCAGCCCTTTTCAGGCCCTGGTCCGGTCGATCGCTCATCAACAACTCAACGGTACAGCCGCGAACACCATCCTGAAGCGGGTCATCGCATTTTATCCGGGCCGAAAATTTCCCGCACCCGAAGACTTGCTCGCGACACCGGACGAACGATTGCGCGGCGCCGGATTATCACGAGCCAAGATCGCGGCGGTCAAGGATATCGCCGCAAAGACGATCGAGGGTGTCGTGCCTCCTCCGCGGGTCATGGCGAAAATGCCGGACCGCGAGCTTCTCGAACGGCTCACGACGATTCGCGGCGTCGGGCCGTGGACGGTGGAGATGCTGCTCATATTCAAGCTCGGGCGGCTCGACGTTTTGCCGGCGACAGACTTTGGCGTGCGCAAGGGTTTCGCGGTGACCTATCGCCGGAGAGAACTGCCGACGCCCGCCGAACTGCTCGAACACGGCGAACGCTGGCGGCCGTATCGCTCGATTGCGGCGTGGTATTTAT
>QHPW01000053.1:4293-12645 GCA_003219675.1 Verrucomicrobiota bacterium | reverse complement strand
AGGTTGCTAGCGGGGCATGAGCGGAATTCGTTCCGGGTTGTCGCTGGACCCCGCCCCGGCCTTAAGCGCGCGTTGTCCTCAAGGTTGAATGTGCGTCAGGTGCATGGCGAGCACGAGGAACGCCACCAGGCCGAAATAGAGCGCGGCCATCGTCCAGCGTTGTTCGCTGGTCACTTCAAAGTAACGCGCCTCCTCTATCGTTCGCCTGCGGAACAAAGAGAAAAGCCTCGGCAGCGACAGGATCAGGATCAGCAGGAGCAGAAAGTTGAAATGCGTGAACAGGAGCGCGCCGACGACCACGAGTCCCACCAGCCAGAGCCAGGGTGACAACGCCGTGACGATCCGGCCGCCATCCAGAAATCCGATGGGCGCAAGGTTGAACAGGTTGAGGAAGAAACCGCTGAAAGCCAGCGCGCGAAACAACGGATTGCCGGTCGCCAGATACAAACCGTCGCACACGGCGGCGCCGGCTGTCCCAAGCAAGGGACCGCCAATGCCGACCTGCGCCTCGATCCACGCGTTCGGCGGCGCTTCCTTCAGGGCAATAAACGCGCCCATGAATGGGATGAAAACCGGCGCGCCTACCTTCAGTCCGATGCGTTTTGCCGCGAGCAGATGGCCGCATTCATGAACGAAGATCAGCAGCACGAAGCCCAGCGCATACCACCAGCCCCAGGCCTGCGCGTAAAGCCAGATGGTCAGGAACATCGTGCCACCCGTTTTCAAGAGCAGTGGAAAGAATTTCAAAACCGGGATCAGCAGCGCCTTGAACTTCAAGAGCAAGACACCGAGGATTCCCAGCGGCACAAAGGCTTTCTTCAGCCTCTGTCCGCCGCCGGAACGAAGCGGATCGGGCGGCACGACAGGCGGCGGTTGTTGCGGCGTCGAATCCATCAATCAGGGCTCAACGTTCGCACGGATTCACTTCGTCGCAAGTCTCTTCTCCGGCCCAAGGCGGTGGACGGTATTGTAAATCTCGCTTGAAATCGGAACGCCGCCCTCGGCCGCGATGTTGAACTTGATCTTCATCTGGTCGCACGGTTTAAGCTCCCGGATTTCCAGGAACACGGTCTTTCTGTTAGCGGACAGCCGGACTGAGTTCACCTGAACTTTGTCGTGCCTCTGCTCCCCCGGATGGTTCACGGAAACTTCGGGTGAACCGTAGTTGCCGCTCCAGAGGTAGTTCCATTGCTCCACGCTATAATTTTCAACGTCGGTTGCGACCGTGACGTCCAGCGGCGACGTGAAGGTGATTTCAACGCCGTTCTTCGCAACGTGAAGTGCCGAGGGCATGTGAACCGGTTTCGCTGTGTAACGAACGCGGTAAAACCCGCCGTCGCGCGTGGCGCTGGTTTGCCAGCCTTTCAAGCCGCAAACATAGACGTGACCGTCGCGCGGGTTGACCCGGCCGCGCATGAGGCCGCTATAAAACCTGAGCGGGAACTGCACCATGCCGCCCTGCGCAACCCCATCGACCTGCTCCATCATCATTTCGAAGAGGGTGCATTTGCCGTAGGACATGAAGAGCAGATGGTCCTTAAGCGGACCCCATTTGCCGCCGGTCACCCAGACCTGGCCGCCGCTGGAGTTGTCCATGTTCATCGGCAGCCAGCACAGCGGTTCGTCGTAGCCGGTGGGTATCGGCATCTGCCCGTCCCAGCCTTTGAGGCCGTATTTCCTGCGCTCGGCCGGGATGCTCGGATTGAGTCGGATTTCCCTGCCGTCTGGATACCGGAGGGTCAATTCCCGCTGCGCCGCCGGCGTCATGCCGTAGAAACCGCCTTCCTTAACCCAGTTCAGTTTGCTAGCCGGCATCCAATGGCCCTGGTTATCGCTCACCGTGATTTCGTCGTGCGGACCCACCGTCATGCCGTTCGGCGCGCGGAACCCGGCGGCGAACACCTCGAACTTCAAACCGTCCCTGGACACCTTGATCAACGTGCCCTGGTGCGGCGAGGTGACGTCCGGTTCCCACGGAGAACCTTTCGCAAAGTAGAAATTGCCCCGGGAATCCGTTTGCAGATCGAGCGCGAATTCGTGGTAGTTCGGTGTCACCACGATGTCGTTGTTGAAGTTCTCATAAAAATCCGCTTCGCCGTCGTGGTTCAAGTCATGCAGGCGCGTGATCTGATCGCGGCCCAGCACATAAACCGTGTCGTCCACAATCTTCAGGCCAAGCGGCTGAAACATTCCCGCGGCATAACGCCGCCAGGCCAGTTTCTCCATTGACTCGTCGATTCCAGACACCACCCAGACGTCGCCGTGGAAGGTGCAGATCGCCGCGCGGCCGTCCGAGAAAAAGTCGAAACCCCCAAAGAAGGTTCGCGCGTTCCATGGGTTCGGGAATGGCTCCGTCAACGTATCCACGACATAGGGTTCATCGCCCGTTCCGAGAACGCCCTTCGTGACCACCGGCTCGATCCAATGGGGCGGCCCGGCCTGGGTCAGCTGGTGCAGGTCGGTAACCTGAGTCTTGCGAATTGCGACAAAGCCCGCCGGGTCGGTTTGAGGCGAGAAAGCGAGGGAGAACGGCTGGTTGGCATTGACGCGCGCAAGTTTCAGTGCCACACGGCCGCCGGCAATGGTTTCGAGCCGCGTGCCCTCGGGCAGGTTGATGCCGCCAATCGCCAGCGGTTTTCCTCCTGCCAGGGTTATCACAGCAGGACCAGCGTCGCCCGCGAAATCGGTGGCAAGCGTTGATCCTTCAACGCCGTCGGCCAAAACCAATGTTTGGCCGCCAGTGCTCCGACTCCACTGAAACGTGCGCATGAACACCGGCTGTCCGCCTGCGTTTTCAAATCCCGGGGTCTCGAGCACTTCAACACCGCCAACCCTCGATTTGAGCACAACGCGGGCGCCATGGACGTAGATGCCTTCGAAGTGCGCCCAGTCCTTCGGCAACGGCCCCTGATGATTCGGCCGCGGGTCGTCGAGCGAGCCTTCCTTCGCCCAGCCGGGACCGGGCCGGGTGCCGAACACCGGCATGCCCTTCACCTGCGGCGGCGGAGGCCACTCGATGCGCGTCAGCGTGCTGCCGAACTCCAGAAAATCTCCTGTCCATGCCAACGACAGTCGCATCAGGTCGGTGTCGTAGCAAACGTGGGCTTTGCTGTCCGTGCCGACGGTGATGACGATGCCCTTGTCCGCGATGATTTCATTCCGGCCTTTGCCGCGGACCGTGCCGGACCAGAACGGGCCGCGAACCACTTCGCCTGCTGCGGGCGGCTCAGCGCCGACGACGGATGCGGTGAAACAAACGCCGGCCACAGCCAGCAGCAGAGTAAAGTTGAGCCAATCTTTTTTCATGTTCGTAACTGATCTACGCTGCGCGCGCCGAAATATTCGAGGAAAACGCGCCGGATAATGGGGGGCGGCGGACCTGGTCAAGAACGGAGTTTGATCCCATGGAAAAGCGCGGACGCGTCGCCGTCGTGAATACCCGCTTCAGGGTGGGTTGGTTTTGCGTCCCGCGCTATCGCCTGGCTTTCTGCGCGCTTCGTCCTCTTCCACGAATTGCAGATGAAATCTGTGCAAAAGCCGGTGCGCCACCGGCGCAAACAATACGCCGATCACCGTGATGAAGGCCACGCCGCTGAACAGCGCGTAAAAAGAGGCGAAGAGTTTCCCGGCGTCCGTCTGAATCGGATTCACCGGCCCCATGCTCGACAGGATCATCGAGGCGTTGAGCAGCGAATCGAGCCATGAGAGATGCTCGAAGTGGTGATAACCGAGCACGCCGATTGCGAGCGAACCCAGCACAACGGCGCCGGCAGCGCTCTCGAACATGGAACCTTGCCCTCCCTCACCACGAACCTCTTTCGAGACAGCGCAGGCTGTAGAGTTGCAGGCCAAGCGGCCCTTTGAAACTTGCGCCGGTGCCGGCGTGCTTGCGCGGGCCGGTGCCGTTGTTCAGCCAGACATCAATGCGCGGAGCGTCCCAGTTGTATGGCTTGTTGAGGATGTCGAGGTCGCCGTCGCCGTCCAGATCGGCGAGTTTGCCTTCGTGAAAACCGTGGCCAGTCGCGAGCACCGTCTTCCGAAAATTCCCTTGGCCGTCGCCGTAAAAAATCCATGCTTCGGCTTTCGGGTTGTCCGAATCAGGACGGCTCTCGGTCCACTTCGCCATTTCCGCGGCGAAGATGTCGAGGTGTCCGTCGCCATCGACGTCGCCCACGTCGAGCGAGTGACCATGAATCATATCGCGGTCCAGCAGGTCATGGCCTTTCCAATCCGCTTCCTTCAACGGATCGCCGGTGCATTCATACCAGCGCAACGGCCCGGAGCCGTCGCCCGGCGCGATCACGATTTGCGGATGCTTCGACGATTCGATGAATGCCCGCGAGCAGATCCACAACCCCGTCCCCATCAATATCCGCTGCGGTTGTGCCCTCGGCATACTTGAACGCGCCGCTCGCATCGCCCTTCTCGCCCGCTTCACCGGAATAAACCGGCGCGAACAGCCAGGCCTCAGTGTGGCGCGGGTCGGCCGGGATGTCCGCGATGAAGAGCGACTTCGCGCCCTGATTCCAGAAGACGATCTGCGGTTTGCCGGTGTTTTTGAAATCACCGAAGACCTGATCGTGATGCTGTGTTTTGCCGCCTTTTTTGATCACGTGCCGTTTCCAGGAAATGTTCGGATCGAAATCCGGATAGGGATTTTCCCACCACCAGACTTCCTTGCTCTGCCAATCCCCGCCGAATACCACGTCCGGATCGCCGTCGCCGTCGATGTCATGGACCGCGCCGCCGGCTTCGACGGTCAGAAAATCCTTTTCAATGACATAGCGGTCCCAGCCTTTGCCGGTGCGCCGATACCAGACAAGCGCGGGCGCGGTCTGGCGGAAGCCGAGCACGAAATCATCCGCGCCGTCCCGGTCGAGATCAGCCACGAGCGCGCCGGTCTGCTGGGTGGACGCGCCGGGCGCCGGCAGGTCGCCGTTCCTGCTCGAGAGATGGCTCCACCTCGGTTCCGCCGCGGTCAGTGAACTGAGCAGGACCGGAAACAACCATAAGCAGCGGTTCATGGAAAATGGGGAATCAACAGGTCTCGAACGCTTTAAGGCTCGGCTCGTGGAAACGACGATGCTTCGCCTTCAAAAAATGCCGGACTTCTTCAATCGATATCGGCGCCGTTGCCCCTCTTTAGCGGCTTGCCCCGCAGATATTCGCGGATGAACCCGGCGGAAAAGGCGTCGCCCGAACCGCAAGTGTCCATCACCCTGATTTCGTAACCGGGCGAGTAAACTTTCTTCCCGTCCGCCGACGCGGCAAACGCGCCGTGCTCGCCGAGCGTCACCAGACAGCACCTCAGCGACCAGTCTTCCAGCATCTCCGTGCAGAAGTCCGGAAGCGACGAAATCGAGATTTCAAACAGCTCGGCCAGGTAATGCGCCTCCTGCAGGTTCATCTTCAGAATATCCGCTTTCTTGAGCGACTCAGTGATGGTCTCTCTGAAAAAGCAGTCCTTGCGCAGGTTGATATCCAGCAATTTCACACTCTTCTCGGCTGCGTCCAGCAGGCGGTGCAACGTCAGGCGCGAAGTGGACCCCCGCTGCGCCAGTGTTCCGAAACAAAAGCAGTCGGCCGCGGCGGCCAGTTCCAACAGTTCGCAGGTGACGTCAATAAAATCATAAGCCACCTCCGGGACGATGGAGAAATCGGGGTTTCCCTCGTCGTCCAGGCTCACTTTGACGGTGCCGGTGGGATGATGATCGTCCTTCTGGAGGTGTGAGGCATCCATTCCCAGGGCGGTGATGTGTTCCAGCGCTTTCCTGCCATATTCATCGCGGCCCAGCCGGGTGACGATCATCCCGCGCTCGCCGAGGGAGTTGACGCGATAGGCGAAATTGAACGGCGCGCCGCCCAGCGCCGGCCCGGACGGAAACAGATCCCACAGCGTTTCTCCAAATGACAGGACGGTTTTCTGCATGACCCAGCCCCGGCAGTTTTCCAGCGCGGACTCAATTTAGCAATCCTGTTGTGTCCTGATTTGCTTCAGGTGGATGCGCCGCTGCCGCGGCGCACGGCGGTGCCGCAGCACCGAAGCCACCAAATCAGGATACTGAAATCCCGATTCGGAAAACGAATGCCCCTCTCGCCTCGCAGCGGGAGTCTTTGACAACTGTTTTACGTCTATCTGACATACCGCCGGGCACCGGCGATAAAATGGATCACAAATCGGCGCGTCGGGGCATATGAGGTCGTCTTGACACTTGCCCCCGGAGCGCCGGTCTCCGACCCGGCAGGTATTCAAAAGCACCCCGAAACGCGCCGGATCGGAGATCGGCGCTCCAGGGTTGGCGGCTGAGTCGGGCGCAGTGTCAAGAAGATGCGCCCGGCATTTGATAAATCGATAATTTTGAATGGATTATCGTCCGAAACAGTCATAAACTGCCTGGTGGTTCCGTCCGGCTCACGGCGAGTCGTCTGCCGCGGCGAACCAAGGCGCCAACAGAACGAAAGGTCAGCAATGAAAAGCCAGGGGGGGCGTAGGACACAACTATCCATCCGTTCGGGATCGCGCGCCGCGCAGACCATTGAACTGCCGCCCGGTGTCATCCGGCTCGGACGCAATCCAACGAACAATTTTTGCTTCGACGACGAGACCATTTCGAGCCGGCACTGCGAAGTCACTGTGCGGGACGGCACGGTGCACATTCGCGACCTCGGCTCCACGAATGGAACGTTCATTGACGGTCAGCCGATCAAAGAAGCTGTTTTGCTTCCGGGGCAAGAGCTGCGCCTCGGTTCAGTGGAAATTGCCTTTGAAGAAGTGCCGGTTCACATAGCCATTCCTGAAGCGGAGTCTCAAGAACTCAATCCTTTTTTGCCGGACGGCGCCCCCTGCTGCTACAACCACGCGGCTTCCCACGCGATCATGGAATGCGCGCAATGTTGCAAGACGTTTTGCGAACTCTGCATTCATCAAATCAGCCGTGTGGGCGGCGCTGCGTTGAAGCTGTGTCCGGTCTGCGGCGGTCATTGCCGGCCCATCGGAAAGCCCAAGGTCGAAAAGAAACGGAAATCGCGCATCAGTTCATGGATCGGAAAACTGACGGCGAAGATGACCGGGCGTCTGACGCGAATGATCCTGTCTTAATAGAGCAGGCGCACGGATGTAGCGCAGGTTTCCAACCTGTATAACCTGTAACCGAGCAGTTTTCACTCGTATCTTAAGGCCTGAATCGGATCGAGCCGCGCGGCTTTGAACGCGGGAAACAGACCGGCGATGATGCCCACCGCGGCGCTGAAAATCACGGCGATCAGCATGGCCGTGGGGGTGATGACCGGCGAATTCTGGGCCGGCGAAACCACGGCGAGCAATCGCACCAGGCCCAACGACGCGGCCAGTCCGGCCAGCGCCCCGACCAGCGCGACCACGATGCTTTCCACCAGAATCTGCAGAAAGATCGCGGGGGCCGTGGCGCCGATCGCCTTGCAAATCCCGATCTCGCGGATGCGTTCGTTGATGCTGGCGAGCATAATGTTCATGATGCCGATGCCGCCGACGATCAAACTGATCGCCGCGATAATGCCGCCGCTCAGACGCGCGTTACGGATTTGCGAGTTGATGCTCTCAATCTGGTTTTCCTGCGTGCGGAAGCCGAAGTCTTCGATGCCCCGATGCGTCATCAGCAGCACGTTGCGCGCTTGTTGCAGCGCGGGCTCCAGCCGGTCCAGACTCCTCACCTTCACGTCAATGTCCGTCAGGCGCGGGTCAGGGATGTTATTGGCCCCGGCGGCGGAACGGAACCGGACCCACATGGTATTCATCGGCATATAGACCGTGTAGTTCTTGCGCCAGAACGCCCAGCCCCCGCCGCCGCCGCGGCCCCAGCCGCGCCTGCGCACTGGACCGGCCTGCTTCTCCTTCGGCTTGGTTTTGGCCAGTTCGCGTTCTTTGCGTTCCTGCTCGCTTTCGTAACGGGTGAACATGCCGACAATCGTGAACGGTTGCCCGTTGATGAGGACCTGTTGGCCGATCGGAACGATTTCCTGGCCGGTCTTCTCGGGGGAACCGAACAATTCGTCGCGAATGCCCGTGCCAATGACGCAAACGCTGTTGGCCTTTTCCTCGTCAAGGTCGGTGAAGAACCGTCCGTGCTGCAGCGTGTGCAGGTTCATGTCGAGCACGGCCGGCCACACGCCGACGCATTCGGACGGGTTCACCATCTTGTCGGCGCGCGTGAGGGTGCAATTGTTCAACTCCATTTCGGGCGAGACCAGCCGGATCAACGGCGCGCTTCGGCGCAGCGCCATGACATCCACCATGGTCCGCCCGGGCGCTTCTTCCGCGAGGTGTTCCTGGTAGGCGGGCACGTCCTGGTCTTCCAGCAACACTTTGTCCGCGCC
>QHPW01000053.1:0-4219 GCA_003219675.1 Verrucomicrobiota bacterium | reverse complement strand
ACGACGATGGTGTTGAGCAGGTTCATCACTCGTAACGCAGCGCCTGAATCGGATCGAGCCGCGCGGCCTTGAAGGCCGGAAACAAACCGGCCGCGACGCCGACGCAGGCGCTGAAAAGAAACGCGATGAGCATCGCGGTGACGGTGATGATGGGGGCATTTTCCGTGGCGGAAAAACTCACGATCAACCGCACCAGCCCGTACGACGCGATCAACCCGACCAGTCCGCCGAGGATGGCGATCACGGTGCTTTCGACCAGAATTTGAACGAACACGTCGCCGGTGGCGGCGCCGACGGCTTTGCGGATGCCGATTTCCCGCACCCGCTCCGAGATGCTGGCGAGCATGATGTTCATGATGCCGATGCCGCCCACCAGGAGGCTGATGCCGGCGATGATGCCGCCGCTCATGCGTGCGTTGTGAATGAACGTGTTGATGCTTTCAGCCCATTCCTCCTGGGTGCGAAAGGAAAAGTCTTCAATGCCCTTGTGCGTCGCCATCAGCACGTTCCGGATTTGTTGCAGCGCGACGTTGAGATGATCCACGTCCGCGATCTTGACCTCGAGGACCGACAGGCGCGGATCGGGCACATTCACCGTGTTGGCGGATGTGCCGGTGGATTTGCTTCCGCCCGGCGCGCCGGCGCCTGCGGCGCGGAATTTCATCCAGACGGTGTTCAACGGCATCAAAAGCGTGTTGTTTTTCATCCGGAACGCGAAGCTGCCACCGCGCCCGCTCCAGCCCCGGCTGCGTTTGGGACCGGTCGCGGTCCGTTTCGGCTGGAGCTTCGCCAGCTCGCGTTCTCGACGTTCCTGCTCGCTCTCGTAATGCTCGAACATGCCGATAATGGTAAACAACTGGCCGTTGATGTTGAGGGTCTCGCCCACGGGATTGATTTCCTCGCCGACGTCCTCTGGCGCTCCAAACAGTTCATCGCGCACGCCGGTGCCGATCACACACACGTTCCGGGCCATTTCATCGTCGATCTGGTTGAACATGCGGCCGTGTTGGACCACGTGCTCGTACATCTCGAGCGCGACGGGCCAGACGCCTGTGCAATTCCACGGGCGGAACGATTTTCCTTTCTTCGAGGCCGTGGCTCCGAACAGGCGCATTTCGGGGGAAATTTTCGCGACCAGCGGCGCGCTGGCCTCCAGGGCGTAAACATCGTTGATGGTCACACCGACCGCCTGGTCTTTCAATTGCCATTGTTGGATCGGCACGTCCTGTGGTTCGATGCGGACTTTTTGCAGGCCGCCGATGGCGATCAACGCTTCTTTGGCCCCGACTTCCATCCCTTTGACCAGCGCCGACATTGCGACGAGGCTCGACACCCCCAGAATGATGCCCAGCATCGTGAGCAGCGAGCGGAACTTGTGCGCCCAGATTTCCTTGAACCCGATGAGAATGGCGCTCCAAAGGTTCACGGCGAATGCAGGGCGGCGAAGCCGCAAACAAGGCCCAATCCAGAGTGTCGAGAGTCGAAGTCGCTCCCCTCACCCTGCCCTCTCCCCTCGCCGGACGAGGGGAGAGGGTGGCCGAAGGCCGGGTGAGGGGTGGACCACGGCAATTTGCGCAGCCACGCCATTTCGCGCGTCATATTCAATTCGCCGCCGGCAACTTCGCGCCGGCATTATGTTCGGCGCTCCGCGTTCCGGGTTCCGCGTTTGCGCGGTCCAGCCCGGCCAGTTTCGGGTCCAGGTGTTTGGAAATCCTGCCGTCGCGGATCTCGATGCGGCGCGGCGTCACGGCGGCGATTTCCGGATCGTGCGTGACGAGCGCGATGGTCCGGCCTTCCTGGCTCAGTTTGCGAAACAATTCAAGAATCACCTCGCCGGTATGCGAGTCCAGGTTGCCCGTGGGTTCGTCGGCGAAAACGATTTTCGGATCGTTCACCAGCGCGCGGGCGATGGCGGTCCTCTGTTGCTGCCCGCCGGAAAGCTGCATCGGCCGGTGCCTGGCGCGATTTTCCATCTCCACCAGTTTGAGCGCCTCGACGGCGCGCTCGCGCCGTTTGCGGGCCGGCAGACCGCTGTAAATCATCGGCAGCTCGACGTTTTGGAGCACATTGAGCTTGGGCAGCAGATTGAAGAATTGAAACACGAACCCGATCTTTCGGTTCCGGATGCGGGCCAGCTCGCGCGCCGAGGCGTCCTGGATCATGGTCCCGTCGAGCTTGATCGTGCCGCGGGTGGGCGAGTCGAGGCAACCCAGGATGTGCATCAGCGTGGATTTGCCGCTGCCCGACGGGCCGATGATGGAGATGAATTCACCCTCCAGGATGTCGAGCGACACGTCGTCCAGCGCGCGAATCTCCTCGCCGCCCAGATGATAAATTTTGCTGACGCCGCGAAGCTCAACCAGGGCCATGACACATAAACGGTTTCGTGGGCAGACAACACTTCCAGAACCCGGACGTGAATCGGAGCCATGAAACGCTCGGAATCCCCCTCAACCGCCCTGCGGGCACCTTCTCCCCCACTGGGGGAGAAGGACGGCATGAGGGGGTACGGTTCATGGGGAGTCAGGTTCCGCTGCGACGATTGATGCCCACGGGCTTTTGCGCGCCGCCGGCGCCGTTGGTCCGGTCCGTGCCTTTGCCCGCGCCGGGTCTGACGCTCGCGCCGCCTGCTTCGGAACCGCTCGGCAGCATCACCAGCGGGTTTTTCATCGCCCGCGATTTCTCCGCCTCCGGCAGTTCGATGGCCACGATTTCGCCCGGCGACAAGCCTTGCTGGACTTCGGCGTAGAAATAGTCCGAGCCGCCGATCTGGACCGGCCGGCGTTCGTAACCCTCCTCTTTTTTCACGTAAACGTAGCGTTCTGTCTGGCCGGTGTCCGGATTGGTTTCGGTGAACACGGCCGCCAGCGGCACGGCCACGACGTTATCCACCGAGGCGACCGGAATTTGAACGTTCGCCGTCATGCCCGGCCGGACGCGCGGATCGACGTCCTTTAACAGGATGCGGGCGGCGAAGCCTTTGATATTGTTTTTGATGGTGGCCTGAGGGGCGATGCGTTCGACGTTGCCGCTGACTTTCAGGCCGGCCACAGCTTCGACCTGCACTTCGACCTGCTGCCCGATCTTGAGCCGGGTCACGTCCGCCTGATTGATGTGCGCGTTGATAACCATTTCGTTCAGGTTGGCGATGGTCAGCACTTCCGTGCCGCTGTTGAATCCGCCGGAGCCGGACACCGCCTGCCCCACCGAAACCGGGCGTGTCAGGACGGTGCAATCGAACGGGGCCAGGATTTTCGTCTTGGTCAACTGGTATTCGACCAGGTGCAGCGCCTTCATGGTCCGGTCGAGGGTGTTCCGGGCCAGCTCATACTGCGTCCTGGTGTCTTCGAACAATTCCTGCGAGATGAGTTTGTCGGCAAAGAGTTGTTTCGACCGTTCGTAGTCCCGCTTTGCCTTCTCCAACTGCAATTTCGCCGCCTCAATTTCGATCAATTTCGACGAGCGATCCGTCTGCAAGTCCTGGTCGTCGAGCGTAAACAACACACTGTCCTTTTTCACGCGATCACCGATGTCCACCGGCAGTGTGAGAATTTTGCCGTTGATTTCCGGGCGGACCGAAACCTGGTCGGCCGGGCCGATTTCCCCCGCTGCGCTGACCGCGAAATGAATGTCGCGGGTCTCCACCACAGCAGTGGTGGGATGAGAGTCGGCCGCCGAAGCGCCGGTGCCCGGCAGCGAGTTGCGCCATTTCTGAAATCCCCAGGCGCCATAATCCGTTTGCGCGCAAACCTCAAAAACACAAAACCACCGGGAGTGTCCTAAGCTGCTTCAGGTGGGTGCGCTGCTGCCCGCGGCGCACGGCGGTGCCGCAGCACCGCCGCTACCAAATTAGGGGAATTACTTACAATGTCATTATAAGTAATTCCCCAAATCAGGACACTGCCAAACCCCCGGTTCACCGGCGTTCGGCCCGTTTGGCTGCACCACTGGATGCGCAAAGAAGACTCGTCAGGCACTCTGAAAATTCACAGAATCATCGGGTGCGGACCTGGCCGAAGAGTTTGCAGCAAGTCGTGGCGACGGCGCGGGACTTTTTCCGGCGGCATTGGCAGGAGCTGCTGCGCATCCGGGAAAAACTCCGTCTCAGTGAAGAAACCGTGCATTTGCTCCTCGCGGCCGGGGTGGGGGTCATCGGCGGCCTGGTCAACCTCCTCTTTCATCTTTGCATCGACACGCTCAAAGAGATCGCGCTCCGGCA
>QHPW01000245.1 GCA_003219675.1 Verrucomicrobiota bacterium | reverse complement strand
GACCCACCGCCACCATCCCGATCCCCCCCGGCGCGAAAGAAATCCAACTCGGCCCGCCGGCGGAGATCAAAACGATTCGTTAAAGAACTCCGATGCATTCGTGCGGTATGCAATTCTTGTCGGTGCAACTTCGCGCCATTTCGGGTTCTCTGTTCTTCACTTTGATTTTATCGGGCGGCGTTGATTCCGATTGGCACAACGCTCCGGGATACCGCTGGAAGGATCTGCCGGCGGCTGTGAACCGGAGAACTGGCTTCACGATGTTGCCGCCGGAGACAACGGGGATTTTTTTTACCAATCATCTCTCGGACGAGGCCGCGGCACGCAACCGCGTTCTGCAAAACGGCTCGGGCGTCGCCCTGGGCGACGTGGATGGCGACGGCTGGTGCGATATTTACTTTTGTCGCCTGGAAGGCCCTAACGTGCTCTACCGGAATCTCGGTGACTGGAAGTTTGAAGACGTCACGGAAGCAGCGGGCGTCGCCTGTGACGGCCAGTTTTCAACCGGCGCGGTGTTCGCCGATCTTGACGGCGACGGCGATTTGGATCTGCTGGTGAATTGCATTGGCGGCGGGACGCGGGCTTTCCTGAACGACGGGCGCGGACATTTTACCGAGATGCAGGACACACGGCTGGTCCGAAAGTTCGGCAGTACCTCCATGGCCCTGGCTGATATTGACGGCGATGGCGACCTGGATTTATACGTGACGAACTATCGTACCGACACGCACAAGGATATTCCGGGCTTGAAAATCGACGCACGGATGGCGGATGGCAAGGTGGTCGTCACGCCGGCGGACCGGTTCATTGCCTTGGCGCCGCAGAACGGGGCGGTGGAAGTGATCGAAAAAGGCGAGCGGGACTTTTTGTATCTCAACGATGGCAAAGGCCGTTTTGCGCCGGTGTCCTGGACGGCGGGAAGCTTTTTAGACGAAGACGGCAAACCACTCCTGGCGCCGCCGACCGACTGGGGCCTGAGCGTAATGTTTCGGGACATGAACGGCGACGGCCTGCCGGATATTTACGTGTGCAACGATTTCTTTTACTGGCCGGACCGCGTCTGGATCAACGACAATGGCCAGCGGTTTCGCGCCATTCCACGGCCAGCCCTGCGCAACCAAAGCCTGTCGTCCATGGCGGTCGATTTCGCGGACATCAATCGCGACGGTTACGATGACTTCTTTGTCGCCGAGATGCTGAACCGCGACCATCAGGCGCGCCAGAGGCACCGCGAAAACGTGATCAGGAAAGAGTGGAACCTGCCCCTTACCGATCCCGATTTTCGTCCGGAAGTCACGCGCAACACGCTGCAACTGAATTGCGGCGATGGCACCTATGCGGAGATCGCTCAGCTCAGCGGCCTGGCGTTCAGCGACTGGACCTGGAGCGCGATTTTCCTGGATGTGGACCTGGACGGCTACGAGGATCTGCTGCTGACGACGGGACATCACTTTGATGTGCAGGACACAGACACGCTACGGGAACTTTCGAAACTCAAGGAGCCGGACACGCAGGCAAACCGGATGAAGAATTTGCGCAAGTTTCCGCCCCTGGAGACAGAGAAACTGGCTTTTCGCAATCAGCATGACTTGAGCTTTGCCGAGATGAGCGCGCCCTGGGGATTCAACACCATCGGCGTTTCGCACGGCATGGCGCTGGCCGATCTGGATAACGACGGGGACCTGGACGTCGTTGTCAACAACATGAATCAAGTGGCGGGAATTTACCGTAATGAAACCGCTGCGCCCCGAGTGGCCGTGCGACTCAGAGGTCGGCCGCCCAATACGCAAGGCATCGGGGCCAAAATCCGGCTTTATGCCGGGGCCGTGCCGGTGCAGAGCCAGGAGATGATCTGCGGGGGACGCTATCTCTCGTGCTGTGACACCCTGCGGGTCTTTGCCGGCGGCGGCCTGACGAACGAGATGCGCATCGAAGCAGGGTGGCGAAGCGGCAAACGCAGCGTGGTCAACGGCGTCCGGGCGAATCGAATCTACGAAATTGATGAAGCGGGAGCTCAGCCGTATCAGGAACCGGCAAAGCCGCAAACCAGGCCGTTTTTCCGGGAGGTCAGCGAACGGATCGTGCACCGGCATCAGGACGAGCCCTTTGATGATTTTGCCCGCCAGAGCTTGTTGCCCAGACGCTTCAGTCAACTCGGACCCGGCGCTGCCTGGTGCGATGTCAACGGTGACGGATGGGAAGACTTGATTGTCGGCAGCGGACGGGGCGGACGGTCAGGTATTTTTCTGAACGACGGTAACGGCGGCTTCAAACCCGCGGAGGCACTGCAGTTCGCGCAGCCCGTCGCGCGTGACCAGGCGGGCATCGTCGCGTGGGTCAGGGACCGCAGAACAGTTCTGCTGGTGGGCTCTGCGAATTACGAGGATGGTTTGGCAGCCGGCCCGAGCGCGCGGCAATTCGATTTGGCCGGCAAGGTCGTCGAGGACAGTCTCCCCGGCCAAAGGAGCAGCACCGGGCCGCTCGCTCTGGCGGATTTCAACGGGGACGCGCATTTATGTTTGTTTGTGGGCGGCCGCGTCCTTGCGGGACGCTATCCGGAGGCGGCCTCTTCGATGATCTTCCGCGACGCGGACGGCCGATGGGAACTGGACGCGGAAAACACAAAACGACTGGCGCAAGTCGGCCTGGTGAGCGGCGCGGTTTGGAGCGATCTGGACGGGGATGGCTGGCCGGAGCTGATTCTGGCGTGCGAATGGGGGCCGGTGAAAGTGTTCCGAAACCAAGGTGGGCGGCTGACCGAAGCGACCGAGGAATGGGGACTGACAAAATTTTACGGCTGGTGGAATGGCGTGAATGCGGGTGATTTTGACGGCGACGGCAAGATGGACATCATTGCAAGCAACTGGGGGCGGAACACCAGGTATCAACGCTATTTGGCGCAGCCGACACGAATCTTTTACGGTGACTTCCGCCGGGACGGGACGACGGAAGTCATTGAGGCCAGCTACGATCCCGATTTAAAGAAAGTTGTTCCCTGGCGGGACCTGGAGGTGATGACGAGGGCGTTGCCGTTTGTGCAGGAAAGGTTTCAAACGCGACGCGCGTACGGGCGCGCGAGTGTGGAGGAAATTCTGGGCGACAGGTTTATCAGCGCGACTGAATTGCAAGCCAACACGCTCGACTCGATGGTATTTTTGAATCGCGGCGGACGCTTTGAAGGCAGGCGGTTGCCTGTGGAGGCGCAATTCGCGCCGGCTTTTGCGGTTTGCGTGGGAGATTACGATGGCGACGGCAACGAAGACGTCTTTTTGAGCCAGAATTTTTTTGATGTGGAGGTGGAGACTTCGCGCTACGACGCGGGGCGCGGCCTCTGGCTTCACGGCGACGGGCATGGAAATTTTCGAGCTGTCTCCGCTCAGGAGAGCGGGGTAAGGGCTTACGGCGAACAGCGCGGCGCGGCTCTGTGCGACTACGACGCGGATGGGCGCGTCGATTTGGTCGTGACCCAGAACAGCGAAGCAACAAAGCTGTATCACAACGAAAACGCGAAGCCGGGACTCCGCGTGCGGTTAAGAGGCCCGCCAGGCAATCCGAACGGCGTCGGCGCGGTCATGCGATTGAAGCACGGACGACAGTTCGGCCCGGCCCGAGAGATCCACTCGGGAAGCGGATACTGGTCGCAGGACAGTGTCGTGCAGGTATTGGCTGCTTCTGAACCGGCGACGCAAATCTGGATTCGCTGGCCCGGCGGCAAGACGAGCACCGGCGATGTCCCCACGGGCGCGCGCGAAATTGAAGTTGATATTGACGGGAAAATAAAAGTGCTTCGCCCATGAATCGATTTCTGTCCGGGCTTCGCTCTTCGGCCAATGCGAGCGGCCACCCGGTCCTCGTCTCTTTTCTCTTCCTGGCCTGGACAGTCGGCATCGAAGGAGCCGGTTTGAGCTGGCAAACAGCGCAAGGCTATCGCTGGAGCCAATTGCCCGTGCCCAAAGCCGGCAGGACCGGGTTCACGCTGCTCCAGGGTTCGGTCACTGGAATTGTGTTTACCAACCTGCTCGACGAGGAACATTCGCTGACGAATCGAAATCTGCTCAGCGGCTCCGGCGTAGCCGCAGGCGACGTGGACGGCGACGGACTGGTGGACTTGTATTTTTGCGGACTCGACAACCACAACGTGCTTTACCGCAACCTGGGCCAATGGAAATTCGAGGACATCACGGCCAACGCGGGCGTGGCGTGCTCCGGGCAGTATTCGACCGGGGCGGTTTTGGCCGATATCGACGGCGACGGGGATTTGGATTTGCTGGTCAACGCGCTGGGCGGAGGGACGCGATTGTTTGTGAACGATGGCCGCGGCCATTTCACCGAGTCCACGGACAGCGGGTTGATTCGGAGACACGGCAGCATGTCGATGGCGCTTGCGGACGTGGACGGCAACGGCACGCTCGATCTGTATGTGGCGAACTTTCGCCCAGACACCATCCGCGATGAACCGACGACAAAATTTCACGGGCAAATCGTCGCAGGCCGACCGATCATTACCACGGTGAACGACCGGCCCGCGACGTTGCCGGAATACACCAATCGGTTCGTGCTCGCTGCCTCCGGCAACGTGTTGGAGTTCGGCGAACCGGATGTTTTGTATCTGAACGACGGCGGAGGACATTTCCAGCAGAGGCCGTTCACGGACGGTTCGTTTCTTGACGAAGATGGCTTGCCGTTGAGCGACCCGCCGAGAGATTGGGGTCTGGCAGTGCAGTTTCATGACCTCAACGGCGACGGGGCGCCGGACATTTATGTCTGCAACGACTTGTTCACGCCGGACCGTATCTGGGTCAACGACGGCCAGGGAAAATTCCGCGCTCTGGCGCGGCTTGCCCTGCGCAACACGAGCACGTTTTCGATGGGGGTCGACTTCGCGGACATCGATCGCGACGGCCAGGTTGACTTTTTCGTCGTCGATATGCTCAGCCGCGACCATCGAAAGCGACACGTCCAGGTCAGCGAAAGCAACCCTGAGCCGCTGCCCATCGGGTTGATCGACATCCGTCCGCAGGTTCTGCGCAACACGCTCCAAATCAATCGCGGCGACGTGACCTTTTCCGAGGCGAGTTACTACGCCGGTCTGGAAGCTTCTGAATGGTCGTGGGGACCGATCTTTCTCGACGTGGATTTGGATGGATTCGAGGACATTCTCGTGTCCAACGGCCAATTGCGTGATTTCCAGAACATCGATATGGCCAATCGCATTGAAGCGATGCGGTCGGCTGGAAAACTGACTCGCTCCGAATTGCTCAAATTGATGCGATCTTACCCGAGTCTGGTCACAGCCAAGGTTATCTTCCGCAATCGCGGCGACCGGACGTTCGAAGAAACGGGCGCGGAATGGGGTTTTAATACCCCGGGCATTTCTCAGGGGATGTGTCTGGCGGATTTGGACAACGACGGGGACCTGGATGTGGTGGTGAACAATTTGAACGGGGAGGCGGGGGTTT
>QHPW01000052.1:23919-29792 GCA_003219675.1 Verrucomicrobiota bacterium | reverse complement strand
GACGTTGCTGCACCGGAAGGGTTACTTGCGGCAACGGCTCGATGCCAACGGTTGGCAACACGAAGAGCCTTGTGAATGGAAGGTGGAGGATTTTCTGGAAGAGATGCCGCAACGGGTCACGGTGCAGGTTGAGGGCCGCACGGTTCATGTGCGTGCATGGAAGTATGAAGTCAAGGGTTTCAGCGATTTCGTGGTGCCCGTGCTTCTACTTGATACCGAACTTGCGGAGAATTCAGACTGGGACCGGATACTCACGCATTATCTCTACGGGGACGGACAGCTTTACCGACTTTGCCAGGAAGTTGTTCTGGGCATCGGCGGCGTACGCATGTTGCGCGCGCTGGGGTATCAAAAACTTCAGCGGTTCCACATGAACGAAGGCCATGCCAGCCTCCTCGGCCTGGAACTCCTGGACGAGCAGGCGCGTCATGCTGGCCGAGTTGTCTTCAACCACGACGATGTCGAGGCCGTGCGGCGACAGGGCGTCTTTACCACGCACACGCCCGTTCCGGCCGGACACGACCAGTTTCCGCTCGAGCTGGTGGGCTGCGTGCTCGGCCGCTCGGATATATTCGCCATGAAAGAAGTCTTCTGCTGCGAAGGCGTTCTGAACCTGACCTACCTCGCGCTCAATCTCAGCCACTACGTCAACGGCGTGGCCAAGAAGCACGGCGAAGTGACGCAGTTGATGTTTGCCCGCTACGTGATTGACTCCATCACCAATGGCGTCCATGCCGCCACCTGGACCTCGCCCTCCTTTCAGGAATTTTTCGACCGCCACATTCCGGGCTGGCGGAAGGACAATTTCAGTCTCCGCTTCGCCCACGCCCTTCCGCGTCCGGAAATCTGGACGGCGCGCGCAGCGGCCAAGCAACGCCTGATTGAGTTTGTGAACCGCACGACGAGCGCCGGACTCGACCCGAACGTGCTGACGCTCGGTTTCGCCCGTCGCGCCACGCGCTACAAACGTGGCGACCTGCTGGTGCGCGATATCGAAAAGCTGCGCGGCATCGCGACCAGGGCGGGCAGGTTCCAAATCATCTACAGTGGCAAAGCGCATCCTAACGACCACGAAGGCAAGGAATTCATCCAACGCATCATCCAGGCGCACGAGTCGCTCAAGCCCGACATCAAACTGGTCTATCTCGAAGACTACAACATGCAGATGGCGAAGCTGCTCACCGCCGGAGTGGATTTGTGGATCAACACGCCACTACCGCCCCTCGAAGCCTCCGGCACCAGCGGCATGAAGGCGGCGCTCAACGGCGTGCCCAGTCTGAGCATTCTCGACGGTTGGTGGATCGAAGGCTGGATCGAAGGCGAAACCGGCTGGGCCATTGGCGAGACATGCGAGAAATCGGCGACGGATCCCGACCGCTCCGCGTGCGACTCGGCGTCGCTTTACCGGAAACTCGAAGAGGTCGTCATCCCGATCTTCTACCGCGAACGCAATCGCTTCATCGACATGATGCGCCATTGCATTTCGCTCAACGGGTCGTTCTTCAACACCCAGCGCATGGTGCAGCAATACGTAGTCAAGGCATATCTCGAATAAATCTGTTCAGCGATCATTGATGTTGACTCAGCAGCGTCGGTTTAATCAGGGCGTAACTCGCAAAAAGTGGCCAATGATTGCCAAGATTCGGGGAGCCTGAACTCCGCATCCTGGGGAAATTGAGTTGCGAACAGTCAAAGCGATTTGATCTCGCTGACGAGAAATCGAAGAAAATGAGTCAACCGGAAAGGACCATTATGAAAATCAACGAAGTGAGTACGGACAAACTGGTAACGGACCTGAAACGGGTCGTGCGCGATTCGGAGGAATTACTCCAGGCCTCGGCAGGAGCGGCGGGCGACAAAGCCCTTGAGATGCGCGAACGCCTGTCCCAAACGCTGGAGTCGGCAAAAGCCACTTGTCGTCGCCTGGAAGAAAAAGCGATTGAAGGGGCCAAGGCCACTGACAAAGTGATTCGCGAGTATCCGTATCAATCCATCGGCGCGGCCTTTGGTATCGGCCTGCTCATCGGCGTGCTCGTAACGCGCAAATGACACATGAGCGAGCCAAAAGAAAAATCAGGCGGCATTTTCTCTTCGCTGCGTAGAGTGCTCGACGGCGGGCTGGCCATTGCCCAAAACCGGGTGGAACTCTTCGCCGTCGAACTTCGCGAGGAAAAGTGCCGTCTGGTCGAAGCGATCATCTGGGCATCGGCGGCGGTTGCCTTTGGAATGATGACACTCACTCTGTTGACGTTCGTTGTCGTCATTCTGTTTTGGGAGGACGCCCGTGTCGCCGTGCTGCTGACGCTAAGTCTGATCTATCTGCTGGCAACGTTCCTCGCGTGGCGCGGCTTGCGCATGCGGTTGAGCAACGACTCGGCCTTGTCCGGAACGCTAGGCGAGATCAGGAAGGATCGCGCATGTTTAAGACCAGAGAACTAGCACAACTTAACTCGCGCAAAGCGGAACTGACCGCCGAGAGCAGTGCGATGCGCGGGACACTACTGGAGGATTGGGCAAGGGTTCAACCAGTTGTAGCATGGGTGGAGAACGGGACCAGCTTCATTCGTCGAATCGGGCCTCTTTACTTGATAGCCGCGCCTTTACTTGGGATTTGGGCCGGGCGAAAAGGGAGTTCACATTTCGGTTTGTGGAACAAGATGAGAGTGGGCTGGCGACTTTTGCAGGCCGTGGCAACGGCATTGAAAACTCAGGCGAAATAGCCCAGCGTTCTGAGCGACGCATGATTTGGATTTCCCACGATGATGCGTCCAGGAGGAACGGAAGCCACGACCCGTAGCATCCTGGAGCACAGCGCACGCCCAGGCCGCCGCCATATAATCGCCCTCGGATTCATCTTCCGGCGGAAATCGACGGCGAAAAAGCTCGCCGAAGTTCTATACTGTTTTCTATACTATTCGCCCTTTTCAGCGCAAAAAGCCGCCAGCGATGGCAAACACAGTATGTGCAAGGAACCCTGTAAACATTGAGCGGACTCACGATACACGGCCGAGGCAAAAAATGGCAAAAAGTGCCATTTTCGATTTCGAGCCAGGTGCCTTCAGCCACTCAGCCACCCTTCCGTTTACTCGATTTATTAGTCAAAGTGCGATTTTTGCCAATTGCACATTTGAACTTTTCCATATGCTTTCTATGCTGTTTGGATGAAAGTGAGCAAAACAGAACAAGAGCCTCAGTGGCAAAAAACGCCGGTCGCAAACCTCGTCTGCAACGGCATCGAACATGTAGTTGTGGCAGACTGCGCGTAGGCGGCAGGTGCTTTGGAAATCCTTGAAAAGCGACCTCTTGTCTCCGGTGAAGCGAGTTGCGATCGTCAAGCTGATGAACTCAGGCAAGCTGTGGTTTCTCGCCAAAGCATTACTGACGAGCGCAGCTTTGCTCGCGGGGCCGCGGGCGTTTGCCCTTGAGCGATGGTTTTACACGTCCTGGGCTGGATGCAGCGGGCGTCCCAGGCGGGATACACTCACGTCTTGCTGAACGATTCGAAGTTCAGCCGCCTGGCGACCATGGACGCTCACTATTTCCGGAATCTGAATACCGTCAAGCAGGCGGCGAGCAACCTGAACTTGGAAATCGTCCCGGCCCTATTCCCCGTGGGCTACGCAAACGATCTCCTCTTCAACAACCCCAATCTCATTGAAGGTCTGCCTGTCACAAACACGCTCCTGGTCGTGTCCAACGGCCTGGCTTCGATTCAACCGGACCCGCCCGTGTCTTTTCCCGGCGGGAACTTTTCCAACCTGAATCTCTGGAGCTGGAAAGATCCCAATGTAGTCGAGGACAATGGCGCCGCGCGATTGACCGACCCCAACGGGGTCAATGCACGCATCGTTCAGCAACTCACGGTCAAGCCCTTCCGGCAGTACCATATCAGTGTTCAGGTCAAGACCACTAATTTTCTCACAGCTCCACGGGTGCTCATTCTGGGAAACGGCCTCGCACTTAACTATAATAATCTCGGCGTACAACCGACGCAGGACTGGACCACGCATCACGTCGTGTTCAACTCTCTTTCCAACTCCACCGTGAGCGTTTATTTCGGGGTTTGGGGCGGCACAACGGGTTCGCTTTGGTGGGACAACGCCACGATCGAGGAAGTTGCCTTTTTGAATCTCATGCGCCGGCCCGGCGCCCCGCTTCGGCTTGAAACGGAAAGTGGCGCGCCATTGGTTGAAGGAACCGATTTTGCGCCCCTGAGCGATCCCCTGATGGGCAGCGTGCCGTACGCTGGAGTGTATGATATTTACCATACCCCGCCCCAACTCCACTTGCTCTCCGCTGAGTTGACGAACGGTATCCGTCTGCGTGCCTCATGGTATCACGCGGTGACGGTGTATGATGACCAGGCCACCATTTGCCTCTCGGAGCCCGCAACGCTGACTCTGCTGCTCGAACAGGCCCAGCGCATGCAGGCCGCCTGGAGCACTCGCGGATATTTCATGTCACATGACGAAATACGGGTCATGAACTGGTGCGCCGCCTGTCAGGATCGCCACCTGGATGCGGGCCCGCTGTTGGCCGACAACGTCCGCACGTGCGCCTCGATTTTGCGCCAGGTGAACCCGGGCGGGCGCATTTACGTTTGGAGCGACATGTTCGATCCCAATCACAACGCACATGCCAACTATTACCTGGTGCGGGGAGACTTGACCGGCTCCTGGCTGGGTCTGGACAACGACCTCATTATTGTCCCCTGGGATTACGACACCCGAGCCGCCTCTCTCCAATTCTTCGCTGGTCTGGGCAACCGCCAGGTCATCGCCGGCTACTACGATGCCGACCCGATGCTGGTCACAAATTGGCTAAACGCTGCCCGGCCTTACACCGGAATTTCGGGCGTGATATACACGACCTGGCAGAGCAGTTATGCGAATCTGGAAACATTCGCGCAAATCCTGGCGAATTATCCCGCGCCGAGCCTGTGGCGGGCACCGCGCCTCCTCGCCTCATTTACCACCGGACAGACGCAGCTCATCCTGGAAGGCGAGCGCGGACACCGATATTTCATCCAGCAGGCTTATGACCTCAACCAATGGACCACGTGGACAAACGTGACTGCCAATGACGCCACGCTGACCTTCTCCACGTCCCCGCTCACCAACCGCTCCCAGTTTTTCCGCGCCGCCTGTGCGCAATAGGACGGTCACAAAACCGACCCGAGTAATCGTTTGGCTTCTTCATGGGACTTTGCGGAGTTGGTCGGTAGCAAAGAGTCGGTCACCGAGTCGATTTGGGCTTCTTCATGACACAATTCTTTCCATTTCCTGATTCGTTCGCGTCCACCGCGGTCATTTCAACTCGCCGCGAAATGTGATGAATTGTCCTGAACGCGTCTTGAAATGGGGCGCCATAATGCAGATTCCGGCCCCTCCGAACAGAGAACGTTACTTCTGATGCTTCGACCAATTCTGAAATTGGATGTAAGAACGTCAGGCAGCAACGTCGAATTTCACTTTTCGCGCCTGCCGCCGCTTGTGATCGGCGGCCAGATGTCCGTAAACTTTTCCGATCAAGATTCCACCATCCTGATGGCCCACCCACTCGGCAATGGTCATGTAATCAATACCGGCCATTACACACATCGAAATAAAATGATGACGGCAGTCGTGGAAGCCGAAGCGCCGCATGGACGCAGCCTCGCGGGCCAGCAAAAGCGACTCCCGGAACGTTTTGGCGGGACGATCGGCATCCCCTCGCCGCGGCGATGGGAATAGCCATTCCTGCCAGACATGCTCATCAATTTGATGAAATCGCTAAATTCCTGCGCGTTTGCCAGCGCCTTGCCTTTGCCTGACTCGACCACCTTCCCCTCGCTGAAGGCCGGCTGGAAAGCCGCCCAACAGATTTTTTCCATT
>QHPW01000052.1:11173-23890 GCA_003219675.1 Verrucomicrobiota bacterium | reverse complement strand
CACCCGCAGTTCTTCCATTTTGCTGCGTGCCTGAGCCGGGGTGGTAGCCCCTTCGAGAGGAACCCGCCGAACTTTCGTTTCGCCCGTGTCCTCATTCAGAATGGCAAGTTGGGCGTAGTAGCGGGCATTGCGAACCCACAGGCCGCGAATGGGACGCTTGCGTTCATCAAAGACCCTTTGGTAACTTCGCTGCCGATGTTCACGATTACTGACAGAGCCGGTGTGGAAGCCAAACTGCGAGTTAGTGCGGCTTACGCTTGCTTTCATGCGCTTACACAAGCACAAGTGCCGGAATCTCAGTGAATTCGTAACATATTTATTCTCAGGTTGCCCGCGTGGCGGAATTGGCAGACGCGCTAGATTCAGGTTCTAGTGAGTAACATCGTACAGGTTCAAATCCTGTCGCGGGCACCATGTTTTCAGGACGCTTTGAAACGCTCCGCTTGAACATGCCATTCAACCGAATTCCATGGGTGCAGTAGTCCGTCAGGTCAACGGAAGCGATGCCGGGCAATGGCAGGACTTGCTCAAAGGGTCGGGGGGGGAGGACTATCCCGACAAACAGGTTTACGAAGCGGTATGGGCCTCGGCCCAACTCGACCTGGTCACCGGTCATGAAACCTGGGTCGTCGAAGTCAACGGTCGTTTTCAGGCCAGTATTTCTTTCCTCCAGCCCGCCTCACAAACCAGAAACCCGGTTCTGAATCTCGGCCGCCAGTTATTTCGCCCGGAAAGCTTCAAGGACGGTTCGGCGGAAATACTCCTGCGGCGGATTAACGAGCTGGGGGTCGAACGCCGCCAGATGATCGTCGGCCGCGTGCTTGCCTCGGACCAACCGCAGCAGATGTTGCACGAGAAGATTGGTTATGTCTGCGCCGGATTTCAGCCGTTCAAACATCTCTTCCGCGTGCGCCAGGGGGCGCTGTTCTATGTTTGGTTCGCCAAACCCGACATGGTCCCCCGGCTGCCCATTTCAGAATCCCTCTCCCAGGTCAGCGAGCTGGCCGCGGTCGTCCTCGCCAACCTGAAAATTCCCGACCCGCTGTCGGTTCGTGACGGCGTCACGGGCTATCCGCTGCAATCCGAGCTCCAACTTCACGAAGCCAGCTACAATGATTTCGCGCTCTGGCGCCTGCACGCCCAGTCCTCCAGTCCGCCGACCGAAATCTCCATCGGCTACAACCTCGGCCTGGGACTGCTCCGTACCTCTGGTGACGCCCAGGTTCGCGCCGTTCTGGGCAAACGCCACAATGACGTCGTCGCAGGCCTGGCTTACCTGGCCGATGATCGCGACCGTTGCGTACGGCTGGTGGACTGTTTCAGCACCGATGACTTGTCCATGGGCACCCTCTTCAGTCAGGCGGTCAAAATCGCCCAGTCCCAACTGAACGCGGTTTATCTTGAAGCCGACATTCTCATGACCGCGCCACGCCTGTTGAAAACCGCCGAACAACTCGGCTTTGTGCCCGTCGCCTACCTGCCCGCCTTTTATTTCAACGCGGACGGTCACACCGACGTGGTGAAAGTGGTGAAGCTGAACATGGCCTACTCGCTGGAAAACACCGCGTTGACGCCCCACGCACAGGCCGTCGTCCGGATTGTTGACCAGAATTTTCAGGACCAGAGAATCGGCGTGGCCATTATCAATCTGCTGCGCGCCCTTCCGGTTTTTGAGGGCCTGGGGGACGGCGAACTGCGCAAGATCGCGCGCTTATTCACTCAAAAGCTTTACCGGCCCGGCGAGAAGATCTTCAACAAAGGCGATTCCGGCAACGAAGCCTACGTCGTCATGCGAGGGCAAGTGGAAGTCTGCCTTGAGGAGAAGTCCTTGCCGATCGCCACGGTCGGCAATGGACAAATCTTTGGAGAACTCGCGTTTCTCGATGGATCGCCGCGCGTGGCGTACGCCGTCGCCAGTCAGGCCAGCATCCTCCTGGTCATCCAGCGGACCGCGTTCAACGATCTGGTGCAGCGCGAACCGCACCTTGGCATGATGGTCTTGCGCAACATCGCCTCGGAACTTTCGAACCGCCTGCGCCGTACCAACCTCGCCGCCGCGGTAAAAAAATAATCTCCCCCCGCTGCTACCAGGAGACCGGCACTGACAGTTTGTTTCCAAACCGGTTTTCGTAAAGCAGCTGCTTGTGCGCCGCCCCGTACTCGTGCACCAGCCGGGTAATCTTCACGTCGTAGCAGCAATACTCGGCGATTTCCAGCAGCCTTCCCTCCTTGAACCACCGGATAGCCTGCGTCCCCTCCGATGTTTTCTCAACACCCAGCGTCGCCGCCGCGATGGCATCCAATGAGAGACGGTGCTGCAACGTCTTCTGCAACTCCACCAGCATGTCGAGCGTCGGAATCTGCCGCAGGTCAAGCGTGGTGTAGCCGTGGAGCACTTCGTAATCGAATCGCAGATTGTTGAAGCCAACCACCAGGTCGGCGCGCTGCAGTTCGGTGACAAGATCGTGGACCTGCTCTTCGCCATAAATCCGGTAGTCGCCTCGCGCCGTGTTGTAGGTGACGCCGACGCTCATCCGCATGCGGCTGATTTGGTCCCATCCGCCGACTTCGTCCGCCGACTGCTGAGTTTCCAGATCAAAATAGACAAAGTTTTTCATTGCGGTGCATCGCGCCGGCACGCGGGGCTTTACTGTATCGGCCGGGTCGCCTGAGACAAAACAAAAAACCCGAGAGTGGGTTGGCGTTTACAATTTCGTGGGGCGAGCCTTCCCATGAACCGTAACCTTCGTCCTCGTGCTCGTGCTCGTCCTCGACTGGCCGACTCGGTTTCGAGGACGAGGACGACGACGAGGACGATCCTGTTCATGGTCCCAATGCGAGTTGGCAAAACCGAGGGGGCTTCCCATGAACCGGGCAGGCTGCGGGTCGCAGACCCGCGGTCCGGACCGCGCCTCTGTGAGGCGCAGCGGTTCATGGTCTCAATGCGCGATTCGAGTATCGTGGGGGCTTCCCATGAACCGCCCCTCTCCCGGCCTTCGGCCACCCTCTCCCCGCCTTGCGAGGAGAGGGCAGGGAGAGGGGTGCCAATCTGGTTCATGGTCCCAATGCGTGCGCAAAAGCGAAAGGAGGCTTCCCATGAACCGGGTGGGGCGAGACTCCGTCGAGCCCTGATTCCTGTCGTTGGAAGATCAGGACCTCGACGGGAGTCTCGCCCCACCGTTTACGGTCCCCACGCGCGCCTCACTCCGCTCGTGCTCCGCCTCCGCAAATATGCTCTTTCCACGCCGCGACGCTGCCGACTAAGATCATCGCCGTGAAGCACAAAGGCAAAGCCACCCAGGCCGCGCTGAAGCTGATTTTCTGGAGTCTGGTCGCGCTGCTGGTGGTGACCGCCGTGGGTATTCTGGCCGCGCTGGTGGGCACGTTCATCACCGCAATTGCCGGCATCCTGTTTGCCGTCTGGGTCTTGTTTGCGCTGTTTTGCCTCTGGTTTTTCCGCGATCCCAATCCGAGCGTTCCGCTGGACGCCCAGGTCATCGTCGCGCCCGCCCACGGCAAGGTGGATATGGTGGACGAAACCGAAGAAACGGACTTCATGGGCGGCCCGTGCCGGCGCATTTCCATTTTTCTCTCCGTGATCGAAGTGCACGTGCAAAAGGCGCCCGTGGCCGGAAGCATCATGCATCTCAAGCACACCCCTGGACGGTTCATGAGCGCCTTGAAACAGGAGTCGGCCGCGCACAACGAAAACCTGCTGGTCGGCTTTGACTCCAACGAACAACCGGGCGAAAAAATCGCCGTGCGCCTGATCGCGGGCGTCCTGGCCCGTCGCATCGTCCCCTGGATCGCTCCCGGCGATGAAGTCGCGCGCGGCGAACGAATCAGTTTGATTCAATTCGGCTCCCGCGTTGATACTTACCTGCCTCTGACAACCCGGCTCTGCGTCAAGCCGGGCGACAAAGTGCGCGGCGGCGAGACCGTGATCGCCACCCGAGTTTGAGGGACCTATGGCGATGGAACCCGTCCATTCCACGCAGGCCGAAGGCGAGGCCGCGAAACTGAGGATTTATTTGCTGCCCAACCTGCTGACGGCGGGAAATCTTTTTTGCGGTTTCCTCGCGCTGACCAAAATTGTCGAGGCGGACATTGCCGACCCCAATTTCCCTTCCGTCATCCGTCACGCGATTTTTTTCATCATTCTGGCTTGCGTCTTTGATCTGCTTGACGGCCGGGTGGCGCGTTTCGGCGGGCAGGACAGTCCGTTCGGACGCGAATTCGATTCACTGGCCGACATTATTTCCTTCGGCGCAGCGCCGGCCTTTCTGGTGCACCGCGTCGTCTTGCGGGATGTGTTTGTGGACCGTCCTGAACTCGGCTGGTTCATCGCCTCGATCTATTTGATCTGCGGCGCGTTTCGGCTGGCTCGATTCAACTGTCTCTCAGCGGCCGGAAGCGCCGGAGGCAGGGATTTTCTCGGTTTTCCCATCCCTGCGGCTGCAGGCACAGTGGCGTCTCTGACGCTTTTTTTGCTTTGGTGGCAGGACAAGGAATTCGCCATCGGCCGGTGGCGGTACCTTCTCCCGGTCATCCTGGTCTTTCTCTCGTTCATGATGGTCAGCGAAGTGAAGTATCCGTCGTTCAAGTCCCTTGATTGGCGCGCAAAGCGCACCTTTCCCAAAATGGTCGCGATCATTCTGGGCGCCGCCTTTCTGTTCATCGCCCGAAAACAGATCCTGCCGGTCGCGCTGCCGCTGATTTTTACCACCTATCTGGTGTACGGGTTCATTCGACCACGGCTGTCCAGGAAGCTCGTTCATGAAATCGAGGAGGAGGAGGAGGAGGAAGAACCGACCGCCTGATCCCACATGCCCGATTTTTCTTTATACCTGAAGCCCGTATTGACCGGTTTTGCGAGCGGGTTTCTGGTCTCGATTCCCGTCGGACCGATCAACATTTCCATCGTCAATGAAGGCGCCCGGCGCGGTTTCGGCTGGGCGTTTCTCATCGGCCTGGGGGCGACGATCATGGAAGTGATTTACTGCGCCATCGCGTTCGCCGGTTTCACGAGCTTGTTCGACTCGCGGTGGATCAAAGCGACCATGGAACTGGTCAGTTTTCTTTTGATGCTTTTCCTCGGCGTGAAATATCTGTTGGCGCATTCCCTGCCGGCGACCACCCGAAGCATCGAGACGGTCGAACATCGACTGCACCCACACACGGCCTTCTGGACCGGCCTGGTCCGCTGTCTCGGCAATCCGGGGGTGCTGTTGTTCTGGATTACGTTCTCGGCCATGTTCATCTCACACGAATGGATGGACGACACCTGGCCGAGCAAAGGCGCCTGCGTGACTGGCGTCGCGCTCGGTTGTTTTGCGTGGTTCACCTTGCTCAGTTTCTTGGTCTCGCGCGGGCACGGCAAGTTTTCGACCGGCACCTTGCTGCGCATGTCGCAGTTTTCCGGCGCCAGCGTCCTGGTGGTGGCCATCGTGACCGGCGTGCGGTTGATCATACTGCTGGCGCACCACTGACTTGCCGGCGTTTCAACGTCCGCTCGCGTAACGGCGCAGATACTTGAGCGCGACAGTCAAATCCTTCGGCCAGGGCGCGGTGATGGCTACCTGCGCAGTTGAGACGGGATGCAGGATGTCCAGGGCCTCGGCGTGAAGAGCAGTTCTGCCCATCAACGGACGTTCTCTCTGGCCCGGTTTGAATCGATATTCCGGCTTCAGCATCGAAAGCAGCAACGGCCGTCCCGCGTACAACGAGTCGCCGACAATCGGAAATCCCGCATGCAGCAAATGCGCCCGAATCTGATGATAACGACCGGTCTGCATCCGGCATTTCAAAAGCGTGTAGGCCGAAAACCGTTCCAACACCTCGAAGAAGGTCTCTGCCCTTTTGCCCTGCCTGGCGTCCACGCGCATCAAGTCTCCCCGCGTCGGGTGCGGCGCCAGCCGGGCTGTGACTTCAAACGCATTCTCCACGGGCGCGCCGCGAACCAGGGCGATGTATCTCCTGGCCGCTGACTCGGCGCCAAACTGATTGGCAAGCGCGATCAGCGTCGGTTTGTCTTTGGCCAACAGAAGAACGCCGCTGGTCTCGAAGTCCAGCCGATGCGTGTTGGCGAGGTAGGTCAATCCACGCGCGCGCGCCCAGGCCGCGCCGCAGGCGATGCCGCGATGCAACAGTTTCATCAGGTCGGGCCGTTGCGGATGATTGCGGTCGGGCGAAGTCAGCAAACAGCTCGGTTTATCCAGCGCCAGCAGATGTTCATCCTCCAGGAGCACGGGGATTTGCCGGAACCCATGCGTTTCCGCCGCAGAAAGTCTGATGAGGAAATCCACCGGTTTTGTCATAAACAAAATCCGGCAACGACCGGCCTTACTCGGAAGCGGTCTTCTTCTGCGACGAGGCGACAGTCACGTGCGCCTGATCGTATTGCTTGTGCAGCCATTCGCTCAGGGCTTCGCGCCGCCGCTCCTCGCGCAAGCCGGCCGTAAACGCCGACAGCTCCGCCTTCAATTTGCCCTCGTCCACCGGCAGCCGTAACAGCAGATGCACGATCATTCCGCCGTCACGCGTCGGCTCGAACCGGCTGGTTTTACCCGGAGACAGACTGGAGGCAACATCCTTGAGCAAACTCAAATCAACGCGGCCTTCCCACTCCTGCGGCAACGAACGCGTGCTGAGCGAAAACGGAGGCAGCTTGTGCGAAATCACGTTGGCTTCGAGGCAAACCGCCTGGAACGATTTGTTTTGCGCCAATCCGTTGGTCAACGTGCTGTAAAAGGCCTGGCCCGCTTTGCGCGCCGCTTCCGTCGCTTCGCGCTGCCGAACGTCGGCCGTGACTTTTTCTCGAACCGCGTCCAGCGGTTGCACCTCGCTCGGAATTCTCTTTTTCAACGCGATCACGTAAACAGCATCCGCGCCCAGGATGGGGTCGCTGGGCATCGGCTCTTCGAGGGTCAACCCAAAAGCCGCTTTGGTAACGATTCCAACACCTTCAAATCCCTGGGCCCCTCCCGCTGCGTGAAGGGTTCGGTCACCGCGGACTGGTAACCGGTCGCCGCCGCGAGTTTTTCCAGAGGGTCGGACTGTTTCGGCTGTTTCTGATACAGTTCATACAACTGTTCCATGAATTCGCCGGCCTTCTTGCGGGCGACGGACACGGCCGCATTCTCGCGCTCCTCCGCCCGCATTTTCTGAATCGCCGCGTCGTGCGGCATCACCTTGCCATCGGCATCCTTGTAGGAATCCGGGCCTCGCTGTTTATAGGCCTGCTCCAACAACGCCGTCAAATTGGTGGTCTGGGCCAGAAGCTGATCCGCCTCCGCCAGAAAATTCGTCATGTCAAACTTCACGTAGCTGACCTGCACCCGTTCGGGGACGCGATATTGCGCCATGTTGTTGCTGTAAAACTGAGCCAGCGCGGCGGGCGTCACCTGCACGCTCGCGAGGTAATTGGATGCCGACAACAGGACCACCTCGGTCGAAAGCTGTTCGTTTTCCTGGCGATACAGCGCCTCCGCTTCGCGCGGTGTCACCAGGTATCCGCTCAGCCCGGCCACAGCGTACAAATGTTCAATGCCCGCTTCGTGACGGACGAACCTGATGAAATCCTGCTCGGTGTAACGGCGCAGACGCAGTTCGCGCTCAAAAAACTGCTGGTAAGCCTCCATCCGGAAACCGCCACCGTTCGGGTCGCGAAACGCGCTCGCGATCCAGTCCGTCACCGCCTCGTCGCTCACCTGGATGTTCAACTCGCCCACCGTTTCCTTAAGGAAAATTCGCTCCATGGTCTGGCGCTCCGGGTCGAACAATTGCCGTCCGGTTTCATCCTGCTCCGGCCAGCGCCCGTAAAACAGCCGGAAACGCAAATAGGCCTCGCGCTTCATCTGCTCGAATTCCTCGGCGCGGATGGCCCGGCCAGTGATGGAGCCGTACTCGCTCGATCGGCCGCTGAAGATACTGCGTCCGCCGCCGCGCCGACCGGTGCTCGGATCGAGGAAAATGACGAACGAGATAATCGTGGCGCTGGCGATCAACGCCAAAAGCCACTTCTGATGCCGCCGAATGTGTGCGAGCATAACTTGAAATTCAGTCGCGCACCCTACCCACCCCGTCGTGGCACGGTCAAACGCAAAGCGACGAGTATCCCTTGGCGGCGTGAACGCCGCGCTCCGCAATTCGGTCCAGTCTCGTGACCCGGTTCGCCAGAGTCAACCTTCGTGCAATTCGGGTAGTGCCTTAATCTGCTTAAGGTGGGTGCGCCGCTGCCGCGGCGCACGGCGGTGCCGCAGCGCCGCCGCCACCAAATTAGGACACTGCCGTAATTCGTGTCACCCGATTTTTGTTCCGTTCCCCCTGCGCTGTTCCAAACTGAAGAACTCGCGTTGTCCGGCCCTCCGCGCTCCGCGTTCCAAACCGTTCAAATCCAACTTTACAAGCCGCCGAACCTTATGTAACCCTCTGGCCCGTTATGCTGAATTTGAAGAAATTCCTCCCGCTGTTTCTGCTCCCCTTGTTCCTGGCCGGTTGCGCAACTTCGCAGATCACCAATCTGACGCCCAGCCGACTGCCGCGGAAAGACAACGGACAATACCCGTTCGCAGTGGAGTGGACCAGCCGGCAGCAAAGCCTCATCAGGGATTCCATCCGGGCCTACGTGGTCATTGGTCTCGACCAATACCCGATGCAGCGCACGCCGATGCTGACCAACCGCTGGGAAACCCTGGTCCCGGTTCTTGCCGACCAGAGCGTCGTCACTTATCGCTACAAGTTCGACTACGAATATCGCGGCTTCCCCACCCACCAGCTCGACAGCAAGCTTTCCAAGTATTACCAGTTGTTCATTCTCGACAAGTAAACAGGAGCGGCTTTCCTGTCGCCCCTGGCGCGGACGTCGGTCCGGACTCTCCAGAGCAGCCTGAAAGTCACCCTGGAGTCTTTCCCTGCGCCGCGGTTATGGTAAACTACGCGATGTGAAAAGCGTTCTCCTCATCGCGACCGGCCTTGTGTTGGCCTCCCCCGTCATCGCGCAGGATGAGCTGCCTCAACCCAATGAAATCATTCAGTCGGTTCAGGAATGGATCGAGGACAACCTCGACGAGAGCGCGCTGGAACAACTGGGTGTTGATAAAGATCGCGCGCAGCAATTCCTCACCGAGCTGCGGCGCCGATTTCAGGGAACATACGTGTACGACCTCGGCGGACTGAAGGAGACGGCGATGCAATTGCTCCCGGTGTTGCAGGAATTCGAGGGGACACGCCCGTACGCCGTCTGGCTGCGGACCCATCTCGAGTACTTCGATGTCGCCGAGGAACTGCGGCGCGAAGCCAAACCCGCTCCGGACAAGTCTCAGCCGTCTGCTTTGCAGAATCCATCTCCTCAGCTCCAACGCTCCGTCTGGGTCAGAGAATTGAAGGGGCGTTCGACGCCGGCGCTCGCAGACGACTGCGTGCCTCGCCTCAAACAGATCTTTGTTGCCGAAAAACTGCCGCCGGAACTGGTGTGGGTGGCGGAAGTCGAATCCTGCTTCAATCCCGCGGCGCGAAGCCCGGCCGGCGCCGTCGGCATGTTCCAATTGATGCCCTCGACGGCCCGCTCGCTCCGGCTCTCGCTCGAGCCGGAGGACGAACGCTTGCAGACCGAAAAAAACGCCCGCGCCGCCGCCAGGCACCTTCGCCGCCTCTATTCCCGCTTCGGCGATTGGCGGCTCTCGTTGGCCGCCTATAATGCCGGCGAAAGTCGCGTCGAGAGCCTGTTGCAGAAATCCAAAACACGAAGCTTCGACGCGATCGCCGGCCGTTTGCCCGCTGAAACACAGATGTACGTTCCAAAAATCGAGGCCACCCTGCGCAAACGCGAGGGGCTGGCGTTGAGTGAGCTGAAATATTCTGGACTTTGATCGCGCAAGGGAACAAATGTGAACGGACTCGCGGCTATAGAATCAGCCCGGTCGGGGCGAGCGGATGAACGAACAGAGCGACGAAAAAATGGCCGTCCGGCAGGAGCGTGACCAGATGCTGAGGCTGGTCTCCAAAGGCTTTTACAACGAACTCATCAACTACGGGGTTCAGAAGGACGAAATCCTCAGAGTCGCCTCCCATCTGCTCGACAATCTCATGTCGCAGGAGAAGAAACCGGGCGCCGGCGTTCAGTATTACAACCAGATCTTTACGCTCGCCGCCGTCAAGGACGAGTGGAAGGAGCGCAAACAACTGGCGGTTCAACATGTGATACTCCGGCCGCTGCAAGCACCGGTCATCGCCAAAGTCGTCGCGTGGCTCAGAAACCCGGCGGTCCGTGAAAGTTTCGTGCCGGCTTTCCCGGAGACGGAGAGCGAACTGCGAGAATACTTCGCCCATCCGTCGCGGGACTATTTTGGCATCTATTACAATGAACAGCCGGTAGGCATCGTCGGCGGTGAGAACCTGGACCCCGTCGCCGCCAAGCTGGAGATGAAAAAGCTCGTGGGTGAATCCGGGCTGCAAGGCAAAGGCATCGGCAAGAGGGCGACGTTCGGTTTCCTCTATTACGCGTTCATGATCCTCAACCAGAACAAGGTTTACATCCACTCGCGCGACATCAACATCCGCAACATCAATCTCAACAGCAGATTTGGTTTCGAGCTCGAGGGAGTTTTTTTCGAGGATCTCAAAGTCGGCGACCACCGTCAGGACGTGGTCCGCATGGCCCTGTTCAAACCGCTTTGGGAAAAAATCTTCTCCCGCCCCGCCGCGGCTGCATCTGAATCGCGATCGTGATTGTGGATGCGATTACTTCTTCGGCGCCACCGGACGGACCTTGATGTTGCGGAAGGAGACCTGCCCGTGATCGCCCTGGAGCGCGATGAAACCGGTGTTGGATTTGGCGAACAGCGGCATTTTTCCGAATTTGCTCCCGGCCACGCGTTCCTTGAAATCGTCGCTGCCCAGAACGTACTCCACGTATTTCACACCGTTGACTTCGTGCACGCACTTCTCCGGGCTGATGATGATGCGCAGATGGTTCCATTGCCCGGCCGGTTTGGTGGCATCGAGCGGCTTGCCGGTCTTCGGGTCCATTGCCGGCTGATAAAGCCCATACAGCCAGCCGCACCGTTGTGGGTCGGCCGCTTTGGCGTTGTCCTCGAGCTGAATCTCCGGGCCGGTCGCCCAAGCGGCGTTGCCCTCATCGGTCACGTGGAACATGATGCCGCTGTTGCCGCCTTCCGAGATGTTGTAGTCGAGCCGCAGCTCGAACCAGTCGAACTTGTCGGCCGTGACGATGTCGCCGGCGTTGTGTGGATCGACGCAGGCGAGCGCGCCGTCTTTCACCTGCCAGCCGGGGCGGACGCCTTCATGCTTGAAATTGTGCCAGCCGTCCAGGGTCTTGCCGTCAAAGAGCAACTTCCAGCCGTCTGCTTTCTCAGCCTTGGTGAGCCTGTTGTTCTCCGCGTCTTCGGCGGCAGTCAGCCGAAGCGGGGTAGCTGTGACCAGAACCAGTGCAATTAAGAGTGCGCGTTTCATGGCGGGAGAAACTATACGAACACGCGCAGGACGACAATCAGAATGCGGACCTGCCCGACTCTTTGTCGAATCTGCCAGTGAACCGGGCTTCGGTGTTTCCCCAGGCGTACTCCCAAAGGATGCGGCCGTCCTTCGGGTCGTGCGCGGTCACCGAGGGAGAAGATTAGGAGCCCGTCAGTGTGGTTCTCGCTGCCGGGCTTGATTCAATGGCAGTGAGGGGAGATTGACCTCGGACTTCAAGCCCCCTATGCTCCGCATCGCTCCGGGAGCTCTGAAGATGACAACCAGGATTTATCAGAGACGGACCCCTTTCTGCTGCGCGCTGCTGGCCATTTCCATCGGGCCACTTCTCCTGGTCAGCTGCCGCACCACCACCGAACAGGTCCGCATCGCGTACTTCACCCGGTTCCAAAAGGCAGAGGCGGGTCACACTCCACAAGAGGAAGCCATCCTCAAACGCCTCTGTCTTTTCGGCGAGCCTCAGCACGCGTCGGGCTGGCCCCACGGGCCGACGGAGGAAATCGTCCGCGAGGGTTACGTGCTGGAGCACAGTCTGGCAGACAAGATCCCGCTCTGGGTTTGCGAACATCTTGGCAATGAAGACCTCGGCGGCTCGCTGAAACGGCCTGATCCTGAACCGTTCAAGCCTGATCCCAAACTGCCGCCCGGCTCGCGGGCCGAGCTGAAAGACTACAAACATTCCGGTTACGACCGCGGCCATCAGGCCCCTTCCGGCGACGAAACGAAAAACCAATCACGCCAGGACGCAACCTACTTTCTGTCAAACATGGTCCCGCAGATCGGCCAGTTCAACCAGCACGCGTGGGAACAGCTTGAGGAGACGGTTCGCGCCTGGGCCGCCAGTCGCGGTGGAGCCCACGTCATCACCGGTCCGATGTTCTACGACCTGAAGGAGGATGATCCGCACACCGCTACCGGGCATTTCACCATCAAGGCCATCGGCAAAGATCATGTTGCCGTGCCCACGCACCTTTACAAGATCGTGGTCCTGCGCGGCAAAGGCGGACAATGGCGCTCGATCGCCTTTGTGATGAAAAACCAGAAGTATCCAAAGAATGTCGATTACAAGGATTTTATCCAGTCCATCCGTTGGATCGAGGACCGGACCGGGATCAACTTCATGCCCGGACTGGACAAGCCTGAAAACGCCGCGCTTCACCAGCAACTCGAGCGCAAAGTTCCCACAGAAGTCTGGCCGGCGGACGGCCCGGAATAGCGGAGGCT